>JAGMDW010000099.1 GCA_023128455.1 Desulfurellaceae bacterium | reverse complement strand
TCCATTATTGCATCTATTTGTTTCCCAACTGTTTGAGGTGAAACATCATAAATATCCTTAACTCCTAAAGTATTTTGAGCAGTCACTGAAGTAATCACACTCATTCCATACACATTGAATGCAGAAAAGGTTTTAAGATCTGCCTGTATGCCTGCTCCCCCTCCTGAATCAGAACCTGCTATAGTGAGTGCCTTTCCTTCATAATTCACCATTTCCTCCTTTTATTATCAGATCCTTAATTTCCAGATAGAAACCTGAGGAAAAGAGACATAAACGGGTTCAAAGAGTTCTCTATTGTAAACATGTAGTATAAACATGCGGTTTAAGAAGGTATTTAACAGTGGCTTCTCCAATAGAAAACCAATAGTTAGCCCCTCGGGCATCTTTAGCCCTTCAAACAAAAACCTGCTGTTTTTATAAAACATTTCTTCTCTAATTTGTCTTTCCTTTAGATTTAGAAAAATTCTCCTCTCCAAAGGAATGTATTTTCTTCTATAAAATATCCTTCCATCTTCTACTGTTATTTTGTCGTTACATACAAGTTTTTCTTCTCCTTTACATAAAAATCGGGCCATAGCATGATGACTGCCCTCTTTGTTTTGAAAATCCCAGCTTCCAAAATAGTATATCCAGTACATCTTTCGTGGCAGATCACCCGTAAATACCAGATAAACAGGGCGTGTGGCCTTTGGAAAGAAAAAATCCTTCCAGTCTTTTAGTCCCTTTTCCTCCAAAAACAGCCCTGCTTCATCTTCAGGTAAAGAAAGCACCTGTTTAAATAAATTCATTCCCTTTATTATACCGAATTTCTTGGTAATAATTTCTACCCCTTTTTCTCCCTTTTCTGTCATAAACCTCATTATATGCGCAGAAAGAAATGGATTATCGGTAGAAAAAGAAAGGGCGATAAGATAAGTCTTCGGACCAAACTGGCATCCTCCGTCGGTAAATGTTGCTCTCTCTGCCCAATACTGGGAAAAATAACCTGCATCCCACCAGGTAAAGATACAAGCATCTTTAGAAGAATGTTCTTTTAAGAAAGAAAGACCTTTAGCAACGGGTGCAGAATAGGAAGGCGAAACCAACTTATGCATATCCTTTTTAACAGAAGGAATAATAAACAAAATAGTTAAACAAAAGGCTACTATATATTTTATATAAGATTTATGTAATTTTGTTAAAATTAAATAGATAAGAAAACCCAATCCCATACCCAAAAATGGCACCAAAAAGATGGTAAACCTTATACCCAGATGAAATGTTCCCAATCCTAATATGAAAAAAGGCAATAAGAAGAATAATCTTTTAAACCTGTATACAAGCAAGCCAATGATACCTATCACCGATAAAACACTTAGAACATCACTACCTAAAGCATTGTAAAACATCTTAAAAAATGACATCTGCTTTTCTTCGCTGATAGACAAAAGAACATTGGGAAAACCAGCAAATTTTGCCTCTCGTAACCCATACATTCCAAGACGAGACAACAGTGTATTTGCAGATTCAGAAAAACCCGTGCTAAATAAGACAAATTCCAAAGACAATAAAGAAAACAATAAAATTACATACTTTTTATAGGGTACTTTCTTTAAATAAATAAAGACAATGGCAACAGAAGCAAGTAACGCCGCAACAGGAGAAACAGTAAAAGAGAGAATAATAATAATCTTAAGCAATGTAGGATAAAAGGAATAAAACAAAAGACCTATTATTAAAGCCACAATCAAGCCGGGAATAAGAAATGTATAAGAAGGAGTCCACCACCAATGAAAAAGATAAAAACAAATACCGGCTAAAGCGGCAAATATGTATCCTCTATCTCTTTTTTCCACAATAGATAGAGCAATTAGATAGAATGTAAATAATGCAAAAAACACATTTAAAATATCGGTGTCAAACCAGCCTGCCTGCGACCGATGAAAATATCGTGGAGAAACAACAGTAGCCAGAGCACACGAAAGACCTATCCAAAAACTGCCCAGAAATCTACCCCATAAAAAACAAGGAATGACAACCAAACTCCCCAAAACAATAGGCAAATAAAAAGCAACTTTATCTATATTTGTATGTAAGATTTTCGCTACGCCCGCGCCGACTACACTGATTAAAGGAGGCGGAGATGGTCTTTTTACTACCTCTGGTGCACCTCTCTTATCATCTATTTTTTTATATTCTCCATTGAGCAATTCCTTTGCATACCTGGCATAATAATATCCATCCCAGCCTGTTAAAAGGGGTTTTGTATCATAGTAGAACATCTGAGAAAATGACTCAGATTTCCAAAATGAAACATTGTTTAAACGCAGAAAAAAGGAAAACAGAAAAACAACAATAATTGCTATAACATATTTATATTTAACAATCTGAGACATAAAGAAATACTATTCAAAAATGACATTTTTTACAACATTTTTTATAAAAACTCAGAAAATATTTCATTGGAAATGAGAATTGCATCTATATTTGACAAATGAATAAAACCATTTTTTTCTACTAACAATCTATTTTCTATCATTTTATCCA
>JAGMDW010000098.1 GCA_023128455.1 Desulfurellaceae bacterium | reverse complement strand
GGATGAATTTGCCATGGGCTCATCCTGCGAGACATCTTATTTTGGGCCTACGAAAAATCCATGGGATACAAATTGTATTCCAGGGGGCTCAAGTGGAGGTTCTGCTGCCGCTGTTGCGAGTGGCGAGGCTATCTGTGCCTTGGGTTCGGACACCGGTGGCTCTATTAGACAACCGGCTGCTCTGTGCGGTGTAGTAGGGATGAAACCTACCTACGGCCGCATCTCTCGTTACGGCTTGGTCGCCTTTGCCTCATCTTTAGATCAGATAGGTCCCATAACCAGAACGGTAGAAGATACGGCACTGCTTTTGAACATCATCTGCGGAAAGGATGAAAGAGACTCCACATCGGCAGACATACCGGTTCCCGATTTCAAAAAAGCATTAAACAAGGATATAAAAGGTGTGAAAATTGGCGTTTATGAAAAAGGTTTGAAAGATTGTTCGGAAGCAGTCAAAGAGAATTTTAAAAAGGCGGAAGATGTATTCACCGGCTTGGGCGCAGAACTTGTTCCCATTAACCTTCCTCACTTAGAATATGCGGTGGCAGATTATTATATCATCGCTCCTGCTGAGGCTTCCTCCAATTTAGCAAGATACGATGGAGTAAAATACGGCTATCAACAGTGGAAAGACGATCTTATGGAGATGTATAAAGAAACACGCAGTAATGGATTTGGTAATGAGGTAAAGAGAAGAATACTATTGGGAACATATGTGCTTTCTTCCGGTTATTATGATGCCTATTATCTAAAGGCACAAAAAGTGCGCACTCTGATCAAAGAGGATTTTGACGAGGCATTCAAGCAAGTATCGGTGATTATTTTACCTACCTCTCCTACTGAAACCTTTAAATTAGGCGAAAAGATAAACGATCCCTTGAAAATGTATCTTTCTGACATATTCACTATACCAGCAAACCTGGCAGGGTTGCCTGCAATCAGTGTTCCTATGGGTTTATCCAAAGATTCCTTGCCAGTAGGTTTACAGATTATGGGTGGAGCTTTTTGTGAGGAGGAAATTATCAGCATTGCACATGCCTTTGAAAGAAAAACATGTTTTCACAAAAAAATTCCTATTTTTAAGGAGTAAATATGAAAATTCTATGGGTAAAGATAAATCTTACAAATAAAGAGGAATATATAGGAAGTATCGGTATTCCCGACAATGAAGACGATCTTTTAACAATGTTGGAAGAAAAAACCTATTGGGGTTTAAAATTAGATGATGCACACATCTTAAAAGAAAAAGAAATCATTCCTTTAAACAATGATAAAACATATACAAACGAGATACTCATTATGTCCGATCATATATCAACAATAAAATTTTTGCATCCGCAGTCCAAACTATACAAGGAATTGGATACAAAGAAAAAACGAGCATTAAAAAAGAAAATAAAGAAAAGTAATATCGTAAAATGGAACATACTCAAAAATGAGTAAGAACGGGTGAGTATCGCTGCTGTCTTAGTTGTCAAAAATGAAGAAGCATGCTTGAAGGAAACCCTGGGTGCATTGAGATGGGTAGATGAAATTGTTGTTGTAGATTCAGGCAGTACAGATAAAACAGTTGATATTGCAAAAGATTTTACCGACAAGGTATATATCAAACAATGGATGGGCTATGGAAAACAAAAGAATTTTGCATTGGGTAAGGTAAATAGTAAATGGGTTTTGTCCATAGATGGAGATGAAACAGTAACCGAAGGATTAGCAAAGGAGATAATAAAAGCCATAAAAAATGATAAATACGATGGATATTTAATAAATATTCAACTTGTTTTCTTAGGCAAACCCTTAAGATTTGGCGGCGTATATCCTGATTATCATCTGCGCTTGTTTAAAAGAGAAAAGGGAGATTTTGTGGAATCGGATGTGCATGAAAGAATAAATTTAAACGGCACAAAAACCAAATTAAATGGTAAAATTCTTCACTATAGTTATAAAAATCTCCATGACTACTTGCAGAAATTCAACAACTACACAACTTTGTTTGCAAGACAAAAAGCCAAGCAGGGAAAGAAAACAAATGCCATCTATCCCTTCTTGCGCTTCGGAGGAGAACTTTTTAAACGGCTGATATTTAAATTAGCTATTTTGGATGGTCACCCGGGCATACTTTATGCTTTTCTATCTTCATTCTATTCTTTTATGAAATATGCAAAACTGTATGAAATGGAAAACTAAAGCGATTTTGGGCTTATCATTTTTAACTACTTTCTTTTCTCGCTATAATTTCTGGCGAAAAAAAGAGATAGGTGTCTCTGTCCTTTTGTATCATCGCCTCTCGAAACAAAAGACATACACCAATTTAGATAAGTTTTCTATTGATAGTAAAAATTTTTACTATCATATGGATTATTTAAAACAAATGGGATATAAAACAGTGAATGTGGAAAATTTAGAAGAATGCGAGGGAAAATGTGTGTGCATAACATTTGACGACGGCTACAAAGACAATATGTATGCCTATCCTGTATTAAAAAAATACGGATATACAGCGACATTTTTTGTCGTTACAGATTGGATAGAAAAAGGAAAAAGTCCGTGCGGATTAAAGATGATGAGTTGGGAGGATATAAAATTCTTAAAAAAAAGCGGTTTTGAGATTGGTTCTCACTCTCTCAGTCATAAAAAATTGCCTCTGTTGAGTATAGAGGACAAAAAAAAGGAATTGTCAAACAGCAAAAAAATAATAGAGGAAAAGATAAAATCTCCTGTGTTTTCTTTCTCTTATCCCTATGGTGCATGGGATGATGAATCAAAAAAAACAGTAAAAGAATATTATAAGAAGGCATTGGTTATTAAACAAAAAACATATATAAAGAATGATGATGCATTTCTTGTTCCCAGAGCAGTTATGAGAAAAAATACAGATATGGTAGATTTTTATCTTTTACTTACTCGAGGAAGGAGCAGAATATGAAAGTAGCAGTGGTAGGTGCAGGATACTGGGGGGGAAACTTAGTAAGGGTTTTCCATGAATTAGGCGTATTGGAAATGATATGCGACACAGACAAAAACAAGATAAAACAATTAAAGAAGATATATCCTTCGGTTTCTTTCAGTTCCTGTTTTGATGATGTTCTATCATCTTCCATTCAAGGAATAGTCATCTCTACTCCTGCCTCTACCCATTACAAACTGGCTAAAGAAGCACTATCTTCCGAAAAAGATGTATTCGTCGAGAAACCCCTGTCTCTATCTGAAGCAGAAGCTAAAGAACTTGTTTCCATATCAAATGAGAAAAAACTCATTTTAATGGTAGGAAACATTCTCCATTATCATCCTGCCTATGTAAAATTGAAGGAAATTGTAGAAGATGGAGCGATAGGCAATATATTGTATATTCACACCAGAAGATTAAACCTGGGCAGAGTGGAAAAAGAAAGAAATGCCTTATGGGGATTGGCGCCACACGATGTTTCCTTAATTTTAGATATTTTAAAGGAGAAACCCAAAAGATTAAACAGTTTCACACATAAGGAAAGAGATGTGTTGGATAGTGCCTGGATTTCTATGGATTTTCCTTCTAAAAGAAAAGCACAAATATTTGTTTCCTGGTTATATCCATTTAAAGAACAGAAATTCCTTGTCGTGGGTGAAAAAATGATGGCCTTATTTGACGATTGTGCAGATTGGAATGAAAAATTGAAAATATATGCTTATTCTATGGAAAAAAATGAAACAATCTCACTACAAGAAAAAGCATTATTTAAGGTTGACATAGAACAAAAAGAACCGTTAAGGGAAGAATGCAAACACTTCATCCGGTGTGTTCAAAACAGAGAAAGACCAGAAACAGACGGAAAAAATATGATTGATGTTATTTCTATTATTGAGGAGTGTGTAAAATATGATAATCAAAGATTACCGTAAATTTCTAAGGGAGAATTTTTATGAGAGTTCCGTTCCTAAATTTAAAACTACAATACACAGAAGCTAAGAAAGAAATAGATGAAGAAATCTTAGATGTATTAGAATCGCAACAGTTCGTACTGGGTAAAAAGGTAGAACGGTTAGAAAAGAGAGTTGCCGATTATTGCGGGTGCAGATATGCAATCGGCGTTTCTTCCGGTAGTGATGCTTTGCTCATTTCACTTCTGAGTTTAAACCTAAAAAAAGGTGATGAAGTAATCACTACACCCTTTACATTTATATCTACCGCCAGCGCAATTATACATGCAGGATTAAAACCGGTCTTTGTGGATATAGATGAAAGCTATAATATAGATGTAGAAAAAATAGAAGATGCTATCTCCAAGAAAACAAGAGTTATTGTTCCCGTTCATCTATTCGGTCAATGTGCAAAGATGAAGGAAATCCTACAATTAAAAGAGAAGTATAATCTAAAAATAATAGAAGACTCAGCTCAGGCTATAGGTGCCGAATATCCATTGAATGGCAAGATAAAAAAAACATGCTCTATGGGTGATATGGGATGTCTCTCTTTTTATCCCACAAAAAATTTAGGTGGGTTCGGTGACGGAGGAATGATTATATCAAACAATACAGAAACATATAAAGAAATAAAGATGCTGCGTACACACGGATACGATGGAAAACATTACAAAATATTGGGATGGAATTTCCGCTTAGATACACTACAGGCATCTGTATTATTGGCAAAGATGAATTTTTTAGATAAATGGAATAAAATGAGACAAGAAAACGCTCAGTATTATGAAAATCTATTTTATGAAAGTGGTCTATTGGAAAAAGAAGTGGTGAAACTTCCCCCTGCTTTATACAGAGAGAAAGTAGAAAATTATCATACCTATCATCAGTTTGTAATTAGGGTAAAAGAAAGAGATAACTTAA
>JAGMDW010000097.1 GCA_023128455.1 Desulfurellaceae bacterium | reverse complement strand
TATTCTTGAGAAGGGATTTTTTGATAAAAACACAAGGACATTTACTTTTCCAAAAGAAATTAATTTCTACATCTCATCCCCTGTGGATTGGATATTGGAACAAATTGCCACAAATCTCATAAAAAGCGAAACAATAAGGCTGGGGCAGAATGAACTTCGAGTCTCATCTATTGCCGTTATAAAGCATGATAAAATAAAAGAAAATAGTGTAAAGATAAATGCAATAACGCCTGTCGAGACTCATTCCACTTTTACAAAACCTGATGGAAAGAAGATTACGCATTACTATACACCTTTTGAGAAGGAATTTGGTGAATTAATAGATAAAAATATGAAGAAAAAATGGGCTGCTTTTTATAAAAGAGAATGTCCGCATAGCATTGCAATAAAAGCACTTTTTAAAGGTAGCAGAAATGAAAGAATCATCTATTTTGGGACAGGGAAAAAGAAAACCCTTATCAAGGGTTGGAAGGGGTATTTTAGGCTTGAAGGAGAGACAGAGTTTTTACAATTTGCATTGAATGCAGGCTTGGGCAGTAGAAATTCGCAGGGTTTCGGCATGATAGAGATACTCTAAAAATTTTTCAATGAGAAATTTTATGATAGAGTATGATATTTCCTTTATCCAATCGTTTTAATCCAGCATCAAGGGCTGATTCTATGGCTTCCATGTATTCTTTTTGAGTAATACCTCTATTTATAAAATCATCTCTATCTGCCAATCCACAAGGTCTATATTGAGCCATAACATTTACATAGGTGTTTGGAGAAATTTCCTCAGCAATAAGTTTTGCAATCTCCTTTGTTCCTGCTATCTTTCGGGGAAGAACAAGATGGCGGACAAGGAGTCCTTCTTCAGCTATACTTTCTTCATTGATTTTTAGTTCACCTACCTGACGGTGCATCTCTTTTATCGCCTTTTTTGCTATATCAGGATAATCGTAAGCATTAGAATATCTTTTTGCCGCTTCTGGGCTCCAATATTTAAAATCTGGCATATAGATATCAACAATTCCATCCAGGAGTTTCAATGTTTCTAACTTTTCATAACCACCAGTGTTGTAAACCAGTGGAATATGCAATCCTTTTTCTATAGCAAATTTTAAAGCTTTTAGCAGTTGAGGAACAATATGGGTGGGAGTAACGATGTTTATATTATGGCAATTTCGTTTTTGCAAAGAAATCATCATATCTGCGAATTTTTCAATGGAAGTTATTTCTCCTTCTCCTAAGTGGCTAATTTCATAATTTTGACAATACATACAGAGCAAACTGCAGTAAGAGATGAATATTGTTCCCGAACCATACTTTCCTACCAGCGGTGTTTCTTCACCAAAGTGGGGAAAGTAATCAGAAATAATAGGCAAATCAGTCGTATTGCATATACCTTTTTTACTTTTTAGTCTGTTGATCTTACAGTTTCTTGGACAAAAAGTGCAATTTTCTAAAATAGTATAGGCTTTTTTGATTCTTTCTTCCAAAAGCCCGCTTTTATAAGTTTTAATATATTTGGGCACATACATCCTTTTTGAATTTATTATAAATAAAAGAGAAAACAAGGGCAAACACCTATAAAAAGTGGAGGGTTTTGGGGCAAGGGGGGTTGATATGAATTCGCATAATCACTAAATTGTAGGGATATCCGAACTGGTTCGGATATAGATGAGTTATACGCATTGACTTCGGATGCTGTGAGAAAAGCCAAACCAAAGTTCCCTGTTGCCAACGAATTTTTTAAAAGAATCTACCCAAAAATTATAAAAATTGACAAACATATGAAGTTATAATACAAACATAATATGAATAAAAGTAAATGTTGGGCAAAAATAATAAGGCATAGTAGGAGGCGAAAAAATGGAACGACGCTTTACACTTGAGTATTGGATAGACGAAGGATGGTATGTTGGCAGGCTAAAAGAAGTGCCAGGGGTATTCAGCCAGGGGGAAACGATTGAGGAATTAGAGAAGAATATAAGGGAAGCCTATCATCTTATGATGGCTGAAGAAGAAATTTCGCCACCTCACGAGGCTTACCAGAAAGAGCTGGAAATACAGGTGTGAAAAGGAAAGAATTTATCCGAGAGTTAATAAAACAGGTTGTTATATAAAACGGCATGGAGCAAACCATGACATATATATGAATCCAAGAACTGGTAGAAAAACTCCTGTTCCGAGACATACAGAGATTAAAAAAAGTCTTTGTGAATTGATAAGGAAACAATTAGGATTGAAATAAACTTGCTTAATAAATCAATCCAGCGGACGCTTAATTAACAGCGCCGCGCCGCTGAATTTGGACACTATGCCTAAGAGATTTCACAGTTTGAATTTGATAAAGAAAGTTTTCATCTTCAGTTTAAAACAAAGCTTGTTGCCGGGGGGAATAAATCCATCCAATGTTAAAAAATATATAGAATGTGTAAAACCATTTGCCATAGATGTGATAAGCGGCGTGGAAAAAGAAAAAGGAAAGAAGGACAAAGAAAAGGTTGAAGAGATGGTGAAAA
>JAGMDW010000096.1 GCA_023128455.1 Desulfurellaceae bacterium | reverse complement strand
TTAAATATGGCTGAAATAGAGTTAAATGTGCTCACGGGGCAGTGCCTGAATAGAAGAATTAATAACATTGAAGATGTCTGGAAAGAGACAATGGCCTGGCAGAAATACAGAAATAATAAAAATGCGAAGGTAAACTGGCAATTCACATCGCATGATGCCCGGATAAAATTGTCACGACTGTATCCGACACTTGATGCTTGACATGACATTAGAATGGTGCAAGCATTGGCGAAAAAAATTGAGTTAAAAGTAGCGGATATGGATGAAGATAACATTGACAGGGAAAAATGTAGTAAACAATACTATTGGGCAATTTAGGGTTTCTAAACCGGTAATTTATTATGGGATCACTATATCCGGGGTAGCTAAATTGCTGGGATTAAGGCACTTCTGTTATTGTGGACATTAAAAAAATATTTGGGGAAATTATATTTGACTTACACTGAGAAATCCTATAAGGTTTTTCTCGAAACTTAAAAAGAGAAATCAACTCTTCGAGCTGTTTTGCCTAAATCCTGAAAGTTTTAGGACATGGCGAACAGCCGGTGGGCGAAAAGCCTCAAGGGTGTGGGCGGAAACGCTTATGCCTCCCGTGTTTGGAAAGGAGGGGAAATGAGTTTTAGCCATAGCTTTAAGGTGCCTCGTTTGTTATTGAGGTGCTTTTTTATTCCTGCTTACCTTTCTTGCAATGCACTAATTTTTCAAATCAAATTTTTTATTAGAGGTGTAATCATGAAGAAAGTAATACTTATAGTTGCCATAATTATTATTGTGTCATTGATTGCGGGAACGGCAGGATATGCAAAAACACAGGAATCGGAACTCATGATTTATAGTGGTGCGGGGATGAGAAAACCGATGGATAAAATCGGTGTGGCCTTTGAGAAGAAATATGGCGTAGCGGTAAGATGCAACTATGCCGGTTCCAATACCTTGTTGTCTCAGATAGAGCTGACAAAAAAGGGCGATTGTTATATGCCAGGAGCAACGATGTATATTGAAAAAGCAAAAGAGAAAGGATTTGTGGATTATGAAAAACCCGTGGCGTATCATATACCGGTAATAGTAGTTCCTGAAGGAAATCCTGCGAATATAAAAAGTTTGAAAGACCTCATAAAACCCGGGGTAAAGGTAATCCTGGGAGATCCGAAAGCGGCCGCGTGTGGAAAGATTGCAAAGAAGATATTGAAGAAAAACAAAATTTACGATGAGGTGCAAAAGAATGTAATTGCCACAACGGCAACTGTTAATGAGCTGGTGGTCTATCTATGTATGGGGCAGTCAGATGCATCCATAATCTGGAAAGCCTCACTGCTGGGGACAGAGGATAAAACAGACATTATAGAGATACCCAAAGAAGAGAATATGATCAAGGTAATACCCATCGGCAGGCTGACATTTTCTAAACATAAGAAAATAGCAAAAAAGTTTGTGGATTTTGTTGCATCTTCTGAGGGAAAGAATATATTTAAAGAATGTGGTTTCACAGCGTATCCAAATCCAAAGTATAAAAAGTAGGAGGTATTTATGGATGTAAGTGCAAGAAACAAGTTGCCGGGACAAGTCAAAGAGGTAAAGTTGGGGCAGGTTATGGCAGAGATTACACTCAAGATAGGAGAAAATGAAGTAGTTGCAGTAGTAACCAAAACATCAGCTGAGAGGTTAGGCTTAAAAGTTGGCGATGAAGCTTATGCCTTGGTTAAGGCTACAGAAATTATGGTAGGCAAAGATTAATATTAAATATATGTTGTGAAGCCACACTTATTTAAAAAATAAAAATATGGATGAGATAAGATATAAGCCTATAGGGATTATACATTCAGAATTTACTGAAAAAGAAAACACACCTATTCAGGGGGTTTTTGCTAAAGATGCAAAAGGTGAGGTAGAGGTGTTTCCTCAATATATCCGAGGATTAAAAGATATTGAGGGGTTCTCACATCTCATTCTTATTTATCATTTTCATTTCTCCAATGGATATTCTTTGATTTTAAATCCATTTTTAGAAGATGAGCAACATGGGATTTTCTCCATAAGGCATTTCAATAGACCAAATCCCGTTGGTCTTTCTATCGTTAAATTAGAGAAAGTTAAAGGGAACATACTGGAAATCAGCGAAGTGGATATTCTGGATGGGACACCGCTTCTTGATATTAAACCTTTCGTGTCGCGGTTTGACAATAGAGATGATGCAAAGAACGGTTGGGTGAGTAATCCGCATTTAGATATGGTTAGAGGTGAATCTGGCAAGCATAGAGGAGATTAGGAGCATGCAGATGTTAAATAAATTGAAACAATCAGGATTTAAGATTTTTACATTATGCTTTAGTTTATTACTTACACTGTTTATTCTGTCTGTTATCTTGTGTGTTGTTACCCATACAACCTTTGGTGCCTTGATAACAAATATCGTTTCTAAGGAGATACAGTTTGCTATAAGGCTGAGTTTAATAACATCCATTATTTCTACTTTTTTATGCATTGTTGTTTCCGTTCCTGCATCTTATGCTCTTGCCCGATATAAATTTGTGGGAAAGAGTTTTATTAATACTATTTTGGATATTCCTCTGGCATTGCCTCCACTGGTAGCTGGAGTGGGGCTTTTACTCTTGTTTGGCACTACATCATTCGGGAAAACATTGGCTTCTGTGGGAATAAATTTTGTCTTTACGCCATTGGGCATTATCATTGCTCAGTTCTTTGTAAACATATCATTTATGCTGCGCATAATGAGGTCAACATTTGAGGGTATAAATCCGAGATATGAATATGTTGCGAAGACATTGGGCTGTAATGATGCAAAGGCATTCTGGAAGATAACCATTCCTATGGCTAAAGGAGGTCTTCTGGCTGGCTCCATCATAACCTGGTCCAAAGCAATAGGAGAATTTGGAGCAGCACTTATGGTTGCTGGGGCAACACGAATGAAAACAGAGACATTGCCTATCTCACTATATTTGAACATGTCCTGTGGAGAGTTGAATCTGGCTATATCTGCTGCCACTATTTTGATTATTATATCAATTGTTTCTCTATTCGTTTTTGAAAAGTATGGTGGCATTGCTCGCCTGTATTAAAAATGATAGAAATTGAAAATATATCTAAAAATTTGGGTGAATTTTTTCTAAGAGATATCAGTTTTAATATAAGAGATGGTGAATATTTTATGATATTGGGACCTACTGGAGCCGGGAAAACCATTTTATTAGAGACAATAGCCGGCATCTATCGTCCCGATAAAGGTAAAATTCTTATGGATGCAAAGGATATCACTTATATTCCACCAAAGGATAGAAATATCAGCATGGTTTATCAGGATTATATGCTTTTTCCTCATCTGAATGTGGAACAGAATATCGCTTTTGGATTAAAGCTGAAGAAGACCTCAAAAGAAATAATCAAGGATAAGGTGGAGAAAAATTCAAAATTGTTGAATATTTATCATCTACTTCATCGTTATCCCGGCACTCTAAGCGGAGGCGAGAAACAGAGGATTGCCATAGCCCGAGCGATGGTGATAGAACCGTATGCTTTGCTTTTGGATGAGCCCTTGGCTGCATTGGATACACAAACCAGAGACAGATTAAGGCAGGAGCTAAAAAGAATCCATTCTATCACCAAAGTTATTATAGTTCATGTGACACATAATTTTGAAGAGGTATTTTCCCTCGCAGATAGTGTGGCTGTGATGAATGAAGGAAGAATTATTCAGGTAGGCAGGCCTGATGATATATTCAGAAAGCCTAACTGTGAATTTGTAGCAAATTTTGTAGGAGTAGAAAATCTATTCAAAGGAAAATCTATTGTAGAAAATGGTTCTGCTCATATCAACATAGATGGTGTAAATATCTTTTCCACTAATCGGAAATCAGGAGAGGCATTTATTTCTATTAGACCGGAGGAAATCTTGATTTCCAAACAACCATTTAAATCCAGCGCTAGAAACTCATTGAAAGGGAAAATAGCAAGAATAGTAAATTCTGGAGCAACTGCTAAAATAACAGTGGATGCAGGCGTTCCATTTAATGTTATGATAACCAAGCAGTCTTTAGAGAATATGGAATTGAAAGAAGGAATAACAGCTTATATTACCTTTAAAGCCTCTGCCGTTCATATCTTTTAAGTTTCTATTATGTGGCGAAAATTACAGGTATAATGGAAGTTACCAATCAAAATCATACTTATTGTAAGTAAAATTAAGATGATTATTATTGCCAGCCCCCAGTAAGCCCATTTTCTTTGAACGCGTTTAAAATCTTCTATACTGTCCCATCTCTTGTTTCTCCAGGCCCATTCGCTTCCCTTTGCACCCAGGATAAAAGCCATCACGATATTGACATAGGGTATCAGTGCTATTAAGGAAATGTAGGTCTCATTGCATAAACCCCAGATCCAGCTAAGGAAAAATGCTCCCCAATTCCATTTTTTTATCTCTGGTGGAATATAGGCTAATTTGCCCTGTCCTGATGTATTTTCTGTAGTTTTTTCATGGTTATTCATAAAATATATAATATGCGTGAGAGTAGTTACCGTCAACAATTTTTATCATTGAAATTTATTGAGACAATTCAGTGTCTGTTGTTTCTGTCTTATTAGCCACTGGACCTTTGCCCTTTTGTCATTCCGTCCCCGCATCAGTGTGCGGGGTGACATTGCTTGACACGGTGGAAATGGTAAGCTGAATTACTA
>JAGMDW010000095.1 GCA_023128455.1 Desulfurellaceae bacterium | reverse complement strand
GGGAAGGGGGAATGGGGAAGGAGTTGAGGAGTTTAGTTAATAGTTTAAAAGTTGAGAGGTTGTTTTTTTGTCCAGTTTTTGTATATTAAAAAGACAAGGGCTAAATATATGGATGAGTAAAGGGGAATGAGTTGGTTTAACTAATTTTATTGGTTGAGTTGATTGGTTGTAATCAATGGGTTTTTTAGAGGATAAATTAAAAACCGAATGTTTAAAAGACAATTTAGATTTATATAATTTCATTGAAGCTAATGTTCCAAAAATAGATGAATGTTCAATAGATGCATCACTGATTTTGAATTCTTTTGATATAGAAGACATCAAGAAAGAAAATAATGATTCTTTAAATATATTTATCAACTTAAATAAGATAAACGATTTTCGCAGGATAAATGCTTATCTCATAGAAGCTAATAAGAAATTGAAACAAAATGGTATTTTAATCTGTAATGCAGAAACCATACAAGAGAGGAGAATAAGAATCCTTAAAAAGCATACTTATTTTAGCTTTACGCTTTTTTATCCCATTGATTTTGTTTATAAGAGGGCGTTTCCTAAATTGCCTGTTTTGAAGAAAATATATTTTGCTATCTCCCATGGTAAAAATCGTGTGATATCTAAGTCTGAAGCATTGGGAAGGTTATGCTACTGTGGATTTGAGTTATTGAAGATGAAGGAAATTGACAACAGACTGTATTTTATTGTGAAAAAAATAAAAGAACCTGCCTCTGATAAAAATCCTTCCTATGGTCTTTTGTTCAAAATGAAAAGAATCGGCAAAAATGGAAAACCAATTTATGTTTACAAGATTCGCACCATGCACCCTTATGCAGAATATATTCAAAATTATATTCATGATACTCATGGTTTAGATAAAGATGGCAAAATTTACAATGATTTTAGAATTACCGGCTGGGGAAAGTTTATTCGCAAATCATGGATTGACGAGACCCCTATGTTGATAAATTTATTGAAAGGAGACCTAAAGATTTTTGGTGTCCGACCGTTAAGCGAAGCTTTTTTCTCTTACTATCCGAAAGATTTAAAAAAGATAAGAATTAAACATAAGCCTGGATTCATACCACCATATTATGTAGATTTACCTACATCCATAGAAGATGTTTGGAAATCAGAGAGAAAATATCTTATAGAAAGCAAAAAAAATCCATTTAAAACAGACATGGTTTATTTAGCCAGAGCACTATACAATGTATTGATACTTAGAGCTCATAGAAGAAAAAATAAGATAAAGAATAATGACAAAACTAACACTCATTAGGGTTGTTTTCTTTTTCTGGCTTGCTGTTATAGTGTTGTTTTCAGTAATGCCTGTTCCTGGCGGGGATTATCTTCCTAAAAATTCGGATAAATTTTTTCATTTTTTAATCTACTTTATTGCCGCTTTCTTTTTTTATTACTCTTTTAGGCATAGTTTTAAATTTATAATCTTTTTTTCTTTTCTCTTTTCATCGGGCTTTGGCTTTTTAATGGAAGTTATTCAATATTTCATCCCCGGTAGAAATTTCTCGTCAGTGGATATAATTGCTGATATTAGTGGTGCAGGCATTTTTGTGCTTTTTTGCGCATTGTCTTATAGGATGAGTAACAAGGTAACAAAGTGACAATGTAATAAAGTGACAAAGTAACAAGGTTATAAGTAAGAAGTAAGAAGTAAGAAGTAAGAAGGGACGTGGGAACGGGGGGATATGTGAATATGCGGTTGAAGATGAATTGTAGGATTTTGTTTTTTATATGGTTTGGATTGATTGTGTTTCTTTCTGTTGTGCC
>JAGMDW010000094.1 GCA_023128455.1 Desulfurellaceae bacterium | reverse complement strand
TAGGGTTAAATCTTTTTATTTAATGGGGTGGTCCCCTGACTCTGATTCTAAAAACAATAGTCCACGAATTGCACAAATTAACACTTGTCTGCGTGCGGACACGCACAGGCAGGCGAATTTCACTAAAAATGAAATAAAAAAATAATTCGTGGTAATTAGCGTAATTAGTGGATAAAAAACAATTTATAATTTGTATTCTTAATACTTTTTAATTTATAATTTGGAGTTTTTAATTGATTACGAATCACCAATCACGATTCACTCATTACTCATTCCTTCCCACTTATCACTTAACACTTTCTTCCGCTATCCGCTTTACGCTACCCGGGGCTTGCCGCAGGGTTGTTTATAAAATTTTCAATGTGTGCAATTGGAGGATAAAAAGTGAATAACATATCAAGTTCAGCTCAAATTGGAAAAGATGCATATATACATGAATCATCTTATGTGGATAACGATGTTGTTGTTGGTGAAGGAACAAAAATTTGGCACTTTTGTCATGTCCTCTTCGGTACAAGAATAGGGAAGAATTGCTCCTTTGGACAAAATTGCATGGTGGGACCTAATGTAAAAATTGGGAATAATGTTAAAACTCAAAATAATATATCCATTTACGAAGGGATTGAAATAGAGGATGATGTTTTTCTTGGCCCCTCATGTGTGCTTACTAATGTTACAAATCCAAGATCTCAGGTAATCCGCAAAAAACTTTATGAAAAGACACTGCTAAGAAAGGGTTGTACCTTAGGAGCAAACGCCACTATAGTTTGTGGAATTACCATCGGCAGATATGCTTTTATTTCAGCAGGAGCAGTAGTTACCAAAGATGTGTCTGATTATGCCTTGATAGTAGGAGTACCAGGAAAACAAGTAGGCTGGATGAGCAGACATGGGCATATTTTGAAAAATCCTGATAAAGATGGGATTATGCTTTGTCCCGAAAGTGGGTTGAGATATAGGATAGTAGATGGTTTATTAAAATGCCTGGATATTGATGAAAATAAACCTTTGCCACCTGAATTATCTTATGGCAAAAAAATTTATGATGAGTTTAAAAATGGGTAATAACGGAGGCGATAAGTGAAAAAATTTGCACTGATTGGTCTCGGCGGATATATCGCCTCAAGGCATCTAAAAGCAATTAAAGACACGGGGAATAACCTTGCTGCAGCATTGGATAAAAGTGATAGTGTAGGCATTATAGATTCTTATTTCCCTGAAGCTGATTTTTTTACAGAATTTGAGCGTTTTGATAGGCATATAGATAAACTAAAGAGAAAAGGTGAAAAGATAGATTTTGTAAGTATTTGTTCACCAAACTATCTGCACGATTCTCATATTAGATGGGCACTTAGAAGTGGTGCGGATGCAATTTGTGAGAAACCTTTAGTTTTAAATCCCTGGAATATAGATGCTCTTGAGGTTATTGAAAAAGAGACTGGCAAAAAAGTTTACAATATTTTACAACTTCGTTTACACTCTTCTGCTGTTGCACTAAAAGAAAAAGTGCAAAAAGAGTTAAAACAAAATCCGGACAAAATTTATGACATAGACTTAACTTATCTTACCAGCAGAGGAAATTGGTATTTTGCCTCATGGAAAGGCGATGAGAGCAAAAGCGGCGGAATAGCTACCAACATAGGTGTGCACTTTTATGATATGCTAAGCTGGATATTTGGAGAAGTTAAAGAAAATACAGTTCACCTCAAAACCCCTTATGCAGATGCAGGATATTTAAAAGTAAAGCATGCAAATGTTAGATGGTT
>JAGMDW010000093.1 GCA_023128455.1 Desulfurellaceae bacterium | reverse complement strand
CTCCTCCTCACTATCTATTGGACTAACCATGATTTTTTTAGCCATACCGAAACCTATCATCAGACGGGTTTCCCCACATACAATCAATACAGGTCCTCTCCTGATTGAACTGATTACCTCAACCTCTGAACCTATATTAAGACCCATATCTATCAGGTGTCTTTGTAAACCCCTTCCTGCTAATAAAGAAATGATTCTTACCCTTCTACCAGGGGAAACTGTAATAAGTGATGTAATTTTTAACCTATCTACATCATCTTCTAACTTAACATCCATCTCCATCTCCATCCATTTTAATTTAGTTTAACCAACTCTTGTTAGATGAAGCTAATTATATAAAATATATCTTACCTGTCAAGCAAATCTGCTTCGCTGTCAAGTCAAACGACAAGATCGTTTGGCTTGACAAAATAGGTTAGTTTTATATAATTAGTTTTGTCTAATATAAAATGCGTAAGATGCGAGGGAACATGCATGGATTTATGATATTAAAGGACAAATGTAAAAAATGTGCAAAGCTTCTCTGCGCTGCAAAACGCTATATCAAGAGAAATGGGAATGGTGAATATTTCATCGCTCATCAACCGGAAACAAAAACAGAGTATGAGGAATTTTTAGAACTTAGTAGGATATGTCCATTTAAAGCGATTATACCTGTAGAGAATTCAAGAAAGGTTAGTTACAAGTAAGTTAAGTTTTGTTAAACATCAATGTAGAAAAGTTGACAAAAAAGACGGGGTATTAAATTTATTTTATTAGAAGAATTAAACTATTACGAGGAGGTAAGTGATGAATGGATTAACACTGAGGTTTGCTGAAAGAAAAAGGAAATTGAAGGTTACAGCTTTGAGCGAACACCTATGTGAATATGCTCATGTTCAGTTGGAGGAATTTGGTATTGAGGAGGGCAAGATACTGGAGATTGACCCGAATTTTGTCTCACAGGTTTTGGTAGATGTAGGCGGCGGAGAAATTCTATTAGGCTATGAAAAATCAAGGGAAATAATACTGGGAGAAAAGAGATTGACGGAGCTTTCGCCGGGAGAGACAGGAAAAGTTAGCCGATTTGAAGGGGGATATGAAGATTACTATCTATTTAAAGAGCTGGGCATAGATAAAAAAACAAAGATAAAACTTCTATCCTATCCACCTATGATAGAAGAAACCCCACCTGCTATGATTCTGCATTATCCTGTTGGATCTCAGTTTGTGCTGTTGCAAAAAGAAAAATTAACGGGAATAAAAGCCATTGAGTACATACTGGTAAAAGTAAAGAAAGGCATAAAGCAATTGTCATTGATGGATATAGGAGAAGAAGGCACAATTAAGAAAACCATAGTAACGCCTGGTGAGGAAAAGTTGTTTGACGAATTATGGCTGAGAGAAGGTGTAGAGGTCAAGATGCTTTATAAGAAACAGCCTTCAGGTAGTCCCCTTCTGGTAAATATAGGCGAAAAAAAGCGCGTGGTAGGCGAACATTTGACAGATAAGATATTAGTAGAGTATGTATAGTTTTTTATTTTTTTATTTTGAGAATTAGAGAGGGAATATTCCCTCTCTATCTCCTTTTTTTCAGTTACAACCCATATATTTAAATTAGGAACAGTTGATGCAGATACGGTAAAGAAAAATTCAGAATACTATATTGATTGGTGCAAGTTATACTTTGAGTAAAGTAACCACGATATCTGCAGAACATAACCGCTTCAATACCAAGTGGCAGGAAAATACTACTACCTCAAGAAAGGATAAAGGAGACCTGTATATTCTCAACTTCTTTTTTAACGAGACCAAGAATTATAGTTGAAATTTAAATTTTTATAAAAGTTATCAGATGAGTATTGTTTTAACCTTATTTATGGCATCTTTACTCAACTTTAGCATTTATTCTTTGTTCCCCGCTATTTTTTTATACTTATGAATGTAATAGATTATAACTAATAATTCTTAATTGACAATTTTAGCAGAATTGTTTATGCAGCTTTCTGCGAGAGTTGCAAGCAGTTTTACTTTGCAAAATTGGTTTGACAAATGCAGATTTAAGCTTGACAATTGTCATAGACAATTGCAAGTTAAAGTAAAACTTTGTTTTACTTTAACTTGACAAACGCTGTAAGTGTTTGCAAGCTTAAATCTCAAAGAGATTTATGCCTTGACAAAAATTTCTTTTCTTATAAATTTTAATCAGGCCGAAGTGGTGGAACAGGTAGACACGCCATCTTGAGGGGGTGGTGGG
>JAGMDW010000092.1 GCA_023128455.1 Desulfurellaceae bacterium | reverse complement strand
CGGGGAAAAATAATACAAAAAGAGGCTCGTCTAATGATTGTTAGATTTTGAATGGATAAGTATGCAAAATATACTCCTTGAAATTTGCAAAAAATATGTTTCACCAGAAGTAGAAAATGCAGCTGTTTCTAACACCGTTCTATGGTCTCAAAGAAAAAAATCTGGTGCGAATGTAAATCCTTCTCAAGCCTTGCAAGACTTATCATCTAAAATATGGCGTGAATTTTTAAAAGTATTAAAGCCAAATTATATTGTAAGTAGTGGCAAAGTAGCAGAATCAGTAATAAATAATGCCGGATGGAAAGGAAAACATAGTGAATTACGTTTACCAGCGAAAACAGCGATGTCAAGAATTTCTGGTATGTTTAACATAAACGATCTCCTAAAAAGATATCCAGAAGTGGAATATATTATACAGCAACATCCTGGCTGGGTTCAAAGTTATAAAGCAAATAAAATTCTTTTTGCTTGTCATGCGGTAAGCTTACTAAAATAAATCTAACAACTCAATCTCAGCGGATTTTGCCTCCGCTTCGCTACGGTAAAACCATTGAGCTTGGACATTAGGTAGTTAAAAAATGGAGCATAAGTGATAAAGATTATTAAGAAATTCTTTGATAAAAACATTGCCCGAAAAATGTATCGACGAAGGTGGTTCTCAGGATTCTTTAATAAAGACTTTGCTTGGAAAGTAAATCGACGAATGCAATACGATAAGAATCCTCTTTTTATTATTCTTTTGGATAAATACAAAGTAAAAGAATTTGCAAGAACAAATGGGGTACAGACAGCAAGACTTTTTTATGTAACAGACCAACCAGAGACAATACCTTTTAATAAGCTACCAAGTAGTTATTTCATTAAAGCCAACCATGCTTCTGGCTGGAATATACTTTGCTATAATTCCAAGCATTTTCTCTTTGATAATGGTGAAAACATTGTTAATTCTGATGGCACTCTAAATAAACATACCAGTGATGAATATAGTCTTTCAAAAGAGGAATGTGTTTATCTTTGTAAAAGATGGTTGGGGCAAAAATATAAGAAGAGAGAATGGGCATATCAATATATAACTCCTAAAATTATCATAGAAGAAGTTCTGGAGTCAGAAGATAATGGAGAGCTCAAAGATTATAGAATGTATACATTTCACGGCAAGGTTAAAGCAATAAATGTAGGTTCTCCACAATATAGGAAAAACGGAGAGAATGTATTTTTTGATCCCACATGGAGAGAGTTTAACTTAATAAAGAATAGAGAAAGGTGTCCTGACCCTTTACCCAAAAAGCCTGATAATCTTACACAGATGATTGATACAGCAGAAATTTTGGTGCAAGAGTTGAATTTTGCACGAGTTGATTTATACAATACCACGAAAGGGATAGTATTAGGAGAAATAACAATATACCCTGAATCTGGTTCAAGAGGAACACCAACCACATGCCGTGATTTTAATAAATGGCTTGGAGAACAATGGGGTAATGTTACCACAAATCATTCTTTTCCGACCAAAATGTAACTTTGGGGCCAACCTGACCCCCTATTTTCTATATTGATTTAATTATTGCATAATTTGCAAAAAATATGATATCCTACACGAAACGGGGAAAAATAATACAAAAAGAGGTTCGTTTAATAATTGTTAGGCTGTAGAAACGAAAGGAGAGAATCAAAAATGAAGAGTGTAAAAATGTATGCAGTAATCGGAATGATTATTCTGGGGCTTTGCTTGTCATGTAACGCAATGGCAAGTGAAGAAAAAGAAAACAAAGCCGTTGAGACAGCAGAAAAATGGTTAACGCTAATTGATGAAGGAAAATATGGCGAAAGTTGGGAGACAGCGGCAGTGTATTTTAAGAATGCAATAACAAAAGGAGAATGGGAGCAAACGCTGACTACTGTCAGGGAACCACTCGGCAAGCTGGTTTCAAGAGAACTAAAATCAAAAACATACAAGACGTCTCTGCCAGATGCTCCAGATGGCGAGTATGTTGTTGTCCAATTTGAAACATCATTTGATAATAAAAAATCTGCAATTGAGACAGTCACTTCCATGTTGGATAGAGAAGGGAAATGGAGGGTCTCTGGCTACTACATCAAGTAATTACACCTGACAAGATGTCCACCTGACCCCGATTTTCACGACCAAAATTACACTTTGGGGTCAAAGTTGAGCAAATACATCCGTTTAGATTCTGCACAAGAAGAAGTGCTGAAATGTGCATATTCGAATATATTGAGATGTTTTATAGACAAGGGAATAAATACCCCCGCCGCAAACAGAGGGATATTGCCAGATGTCATTCTGCCCCCGTGTCATTCCGTGCCTGACACGGAATCTGGAAAGAATATTAGCCTCTGTCATTGCGATTGATTAGGTCTAGGTGTGGGTGTAAGTGTGAGTAAAAAAGAAATAACAGC
>JAGMDW010000091.1 GCA_023128455.1 Desulfurellaceae bacterium | reverse complement strand
TATTTTTTATCTTTTGTAGAATATCTTTTATAAATCTTTCATCTCCCAACACCATACCTTTTATATTTTTTTGTATATCCTTATCTTTTTCTTTTTCTACAAAATATTTATAAAGCTCACAAGATTTTTTGGAATCATTACAAAGACGAGATAAAATAAATTCTGTATCTACAACTGATTTAAGAGGGTGAATAAAATTCCTGTAGCTACTCCAGATATAATCTTCGGGAAAATTGGTTAATTTGGCTTCAACCGGTTTGAGATGAATATATTTACTAACCTGAAGAAGATAATTTTCTTTATCTATTACGATTGCTTTATATCTTCCTCTAAATAGATGCCCTACCCTCTTATACTTTCTATTTACATAAATAGTATAAGATGTGTTGATATTCTGCATAATTGTATGCAGGTTGGCATGAGGCGTTTCTAAGAAAAGATGAAAACAGCTATTCATAAGACAATAGCCGTGTAGAATGTATCCATATTCCTTTTTGGTGCGAGCAAGAATATTTAGAAATTTTCGTCTATCACTGTCATTAAAAAAAATATCCTGTTGTGTATTACCACATGAAGTAATATAATATAATGCGTTAGGATAAAGAATGCGCAACTGTCGTGCCATATGGGAATTGTTACATAAAAGAGATAGAATGTAAAGTTTAAATTTGAGGTTTGACCCCAATGATAAAAGTTTATATAGAAAAAGGCATCGGCCTTTTAATTGAAGAAAATGAACCTTTAAAAGCAATTCTCGAATTTAAGAATGCTTACAAGATTTCTCCTCGAAATTTTTCTGTTTTATACTGGATTGGCACCGGTTATTTTATAATGGGTTCTTTAAATACCGCTCAATTCTTTCTAAAAAAATCACTTGCAGAGGCAAAAACATTAGAAGAAAAATGCATGTCTATAGGCAGTTTGGCTATGATATATATAGAAAAAAGAGAATTTAAAATAGCCCAAGGATTCCTAAGAGCGGTTTTAAGAATAGCATTCAGAGCACACAGCAGAGAAATGATGGTTATAGGCTATACAGAGTTAGCACGCCTTTACAGAAATTTAAAAAATCCTTCCGAAGCGCTTTTTTTTCTAAAACAAGCCTTAGCGCTTTCATCTGATATGAAAAGAGCATTTATCTTAAAAGATATGGCAGATATTTATAAAGAGACAGGGAAATACGAACAGGCAGTAGATCTTTACAAAGATGTTATATCTACAAGAGGAGCAGAACATAATCTTCCTTTTTATATTAACATGCTGTTCAGTACAATGCACGCTTATGAGAAAATGGAAGATAAAAAGAAGGCATCGGAATTTGCCCAAAGAACATTGGACCACATCATAGAATATAAAACAAGCGGAAAAACAGGTGAGAAACTAACAAGAAAAGGAATTAGAATTATGGATAATGCATGGTTTAACTTAACTTGTTTCTTTAGTAATAGAAGCGGGTATAATTAGCACCTGCTGGGTTTTGGTGGTAAGGCATGACAAAGAAACTGCTTGTATTTTTAAAGAGGTCAAATAAACTCTTCGTATAAAAATTTATTTAGTGGGGGCAAGTATGTGGTTAGAAAAGGAAAATTGTGCGATTATGGCTATCGATATGCAGGAAAAGCTCTTGCAGGTGATGCCTTCTAAGGAAGAAGTGATAAAAAACAACGGAATACTTTTGAAAGCGGCAAACGAATTTTCTATTCCCCTGATCTTTACGGAGCAATACCCACAAGGTTTGGGGGGAACAACAGAAATATTAAAAAATCCTTTAAAACAAGCAAAATATTTTAAAAAAATGACATTCTCTGCGTTACGATTAAAAGAATGTGAAGATTATTTGAAAAACCTGGACAAAAATGTAATTATTTTAACAGGGATAGAGACACATGTTTGTGTTCTTTCCACCGCTTTAGAACTATTGGAGAAAAATTACACTGTTATTGTTCCTGCAGACACCACTACATCCAGAGAAAATGGTTTTTATAACTGGGGGTTGTCATTAT
>JAGMDW010000090.1 GCA_023128455.1 Desulfurellaceae bacterium | reverse complement strand
CTGTGGCTAATATTAATATGAGATTGCTTCGTTTCACTCGCAATGACTGCCTATTTCTGTCATTCCCGCGAATGCGGGAATCCAGATTCCGCATCAAGCAATGTCACCCCGCATAATGACAATTTTTTTTAAAAAGACTTGACAACTATTATTTGCTGTGTTATATACAAAGTTAAATGTGATTAAGTAAGGAGGTGAGGGTAGAAGAAAGGAATAACAGATAGGGAGTTCTGAGGCGGGTAAAATGTTAAACAATTGTAAAGAAATAAGATTTTTTTTAAGGAGGTTTTGGAATGAGTAAAATTTTCAGAACGGTAGGTTTGTTGGTATTGGTAGCAGCATTTGTGTTTAGTTTTTCAGGTGTAAGTAAGGCAGTTCCACCTATTGATCCGGACAATGAAACCTGCACTATTACTACTTTCACTGATATCTTTGCCGCGGGATCAGAATTTGATCCAACCTGCACTGTAACAGAGACAGAGGACTACTCATTTGAGAAGGTGCTTGCAGTCAACAACAAGATAAAGATTCTTTACACCCAAGATTTGATGGCAGCAGATGGTGAAACTCGTGTGATAAAGAATTTTGAGTCAAATACTGTAAGTGACCTTACTACGGCTAATTTAGAGGTAACTAAGACGGTTATGTTTGAGGGTTATAGCGGTAGTATTACATCCACGGAGAAAGTAGCGTTAATGCGAGATGATGCCGGTCGTGATGTAGTTGGTTATTGCGGAATAGGAGTTAATATACCGTCTTCTTGCTTAGATGTAGCTATGGGAAATTCTTATACTGCTTCAAGTATCAAGGTTGTTACGGATAGTGAAGTTACCGGAGCAGTAACTGATGAATTGATGGCACCAATGGTAGAGCACAATATTATTGCAACAGGTACTGACCCTGTGACCAGTCCTTATGCTATTGGTACGGTTAAAGCAGGTATGGCAGTAATGGTATTGGAAAATATTACTCCTGGTACTCCCGGTGCTGTTGTAAGTACAGAGAGGTATGAGGAACATGCCTCAGCCAGCGGTTTAGTTAAGCTGACAAAGGAGATGAAGTATCAATCAAAGTATGCTCCTATCGTTGGTATTCCTTCGTCAATCACAAAGGTTCCTTAGTTCTGTAAAACAAATGAAGGCGGGATTTCCCCGCCTTCTCTTTTTTGGAGTTGAATGTGAGTAAAAATTTTACCTTGGTTTTGTTGTTTTTTTGCTTGGTTTTAGGTAGCTTATCAATTTCGCAGGTTGCTGTGGCAAATGGTAATGCAACCGCGGCTCCTATGTGGGCAATAACAGATATCGTATCTTTTGGTCCATTGGATATAAGCCAGGATTATTCACAGGAGTGGGGTGGGAAAGAAGGAGGATTAATTACCCACTCTCTTAAGGCTGACGCCTCTGACCAGGGCAGAACCAGGATAGTTAA
>JAGMDW010000009.1 GCA_023128455.1 Desulfurellaceae bacterium | reverse complement strand
TCCATATCTCCATAATGATCTTCCGCACCTGATATATCCGTTAATATACAATTTTTCTCTTCTTTTTTTACTAACCCCATTGCTATACCAGAAACGGGTTTGGAGATAGGGACTCCTGCATCCATTAAAGCAAGTGTTGTCCCACATACGGTGGCCATTGATGAAGAACCGTTGGATTCCAAAATTTCAGAAACAACGCGTATTACATAGGGAAACAGACTTTCCTGAGGCATAACAGCCTTGATTGCTCTATGAGCTAACGCACCATGTCCAATTTCTCTTCTTCCTGGAGGGCCAAGCCTTCCAGTTTCTCCTACACAAAATGGAGGAAAATTGTAATGCAACATGAACCTTTCATACTCTAACCCCGATAATGTATCCAACATCTGACTTTCCCCGCTTGCTCCCAATGTTGTGGTAACTAATGCTTGTGTTTCTCCTCTGGTAAACAAGCAGGAACCGTGAGTGCGAGGAAGTACCCCTATTTCACAGGTAATCGGTCTTATATCATCCAATCCTCTGCCGTCTACCCTGACTCCGTTTTCTAAAATCTGCATACGTGCAATTTCTCTCACCACATCCTCAAAGATAGTCTTTATTAAAACATGTTCATAGCTGTCTCCTAATTCTTTCATTACCCCTTTTTGCACTTCATGCAACGCATCACTTCTTTCTATCTTTGTTCTTATATTGATCGCAGCAGCAATCTTCTCCGTATAATGTTTTATCTCTTCTTTTAACTCTTCACTTGCTTGCACTGGGACATATATTCTCTTTTCTTTCCCTGCTTTATCTATTAATTCTTTTTGCATCACTATAATTTTATTTATCCATTCTTGTCCAAAGAATATACCATTTACTATTTGTTCTTCAGAAAGCTCATTAGCTCCGGCTTCAATCATTGCCACAGCATTTTCACCACCTGCAACAATAAGATTTAATCCACCTTCCTTAAGTTCTGTTGCCGTAGGCAGAATGATAAATTTGTCTTCTTTTAAGCCTACTCTAACCCCTGCAATGGGACCTGCGAAAGGAATATCAGATATAGACAAAGCACAGGAAGCAGCACAAATGCCTAAAACACCAGGATCATTCTCTCCATCTGCGGAGATAACAGTAACAACAACCTGCGTATCCTGTTTATAATTCTTAGGGAAAAGCGGCCTTAAGGCCCTATCAATAAGACGTGAGTTACGCGTATCTGTATCGGAGGGTCTTCCTTCTCTCTTTAAGAATCCTCCCGGAATTTTTCCCGCCGCATAGAATTTTTCTACATAGCTTACTGTAAGCGGCATGAAGTCTACATCTAATGGTTCTTCTTTGGATGAAACTACGGTAGCAAGAACGATTGTTTCACCTATCGTAGCTCGCACTGCACCATCTGCCTGCTTTGCCCACCACCCTGTCTCAAAAGTGATTTTCTTTCCCTCTATTTCTTCTTCTATCTTTATAGGTTGCATTTTATCCCCTTATGTGAAGACGAGAGATAACATCCTTATACTTTTGAAAATTGTCTCTTTTAAGGTAATTAAGGAACTTTCTTCTTCTGCCAATAAGTTTTAATAAACCTCTGCGCGAATGAAAATCCTTTTTGTGTACTTTAAAATGCTCAGTAAGATACCTTACCCTCTCTGTAATAAGAGCAACCTGTACTTCTATAGAACCCGTATCTTTCTCGTTTACTCCAAATTCTTTGACTACTTCTTCTTTTCTTTCTTTTGTCAACATTCGTCCACCTCTTTTCTTACTATAGTTAAGTTATTAGAACAAACATGATACAAAAACTACTGCATTTTGTAAAGCCTTCTAATTACCTCATATAAAATCTATATGAGGTAACAGGCATTCACCTTTCTTTTGTGTATTTTATGTTACACCAAAATGATAATGTCCTATTTAGCCAAAGTAGAAATGTCCTATTTTAAGGAAGTTATAATGCCCAACTTAATAGGAGGGTGTTATGGCAGAAAGAGGCATTATTATGATAAGTCAAAGGGAATTGAGGCGACTGAGTATAATCCACAAGGTAATTGATAAAAGATTAAAGCAAGTTGATGTAGCAAATATTTTATGTTTAAGCGAGAGGCAGATCACTGTGCAGGAACACATAAATGGGAACATATCATTAAGATATAAAAACAGAGCTTTACACTCCAAAGAAATAACAAATAGACCAAAGAGAAAAGATTGCTACTACTAATATTATCAGAACAGGACATTTCTATCTTGGCAAAAAGCGGACATTTCTAAATTGGTTTGACAAAAATTGCTTTTGATATAGATGTATATCCAAAATTTGAATATAATGAAGAATGCAATATTTTCGAGATAAGAAGATTAAGATGAGTGAAATTAAACACAAAGTCTTTATATCTTATCATCATGAGGATAAAGATGAAGCAGAAGGTTTATCTCAAATGAAAAATGTTTATAAATAAAATATGCAATTCAAGGTAGGAATTGATGTCGGAGGCACTTTTACAGATTTAGTGGCTTTCGATGAAGAAAATAAAGAAATTTCCATTGTTAAATTTCCCTCTACTCCTTCTGACCCCAGTAAAGGCGTAATTGAAGCTTTTAAACATTTAAAACATGAGAAAATCTCTTTATTTGTTCATGCCTCAACTATTGGAACTAATCTATTCTTGGGTCAGTTAGGGTTAAAGATTCCTAAAGGAGCTTTAATTACCACTTCAGGATTTAAAGACATCCTGGAAATTGGCCGCCAGAAAAGAGCTGAAATTTACAATCCGTTTTTTGAAAGACCAAAACCTCTAATTGAAAAAAATTTAAGATTTACAATTAACGAAAGAATAAATTATAAAGGACAAATCCTGAAAGTTATTGATGAAGAAGAGGTGGAAATCCTCGCTCAGAAGATTAAACAAGAAAACATTGAAACGGTAGCCATTGTCTTTCTTCATTCCTATATTAATTCTGAACATGAAAAAAAGGTTAAACAGATATTAAAAAAAATATTACCAAATACAGTAATAACAGCCTCTTATGAGGTAGACCCTGAATATCGTGAATATGAACGCACCAGCACCACTGTAGTAAATAGTTTATTGATTCCTGTTGTATCTAA
This sequence comes from Desulfurellaceae bacterium, assembly GCA_023128455.1. Classification (GTDB taxonomy): domain Bacteria; phylum Campylobacterota_A; class Desulfurellia; order JAGGSF01; family JAGGSF01; genus JAGGSF01. Next base: position 5,059 of record JAGMDW010000009.1, on the reverse strand, counting down.
ATATCTAAGAAATATTGAAAAAAAGCTTGCAGTCAATGCACCTCTATATGTAATGCAATCCAATGGTGGTTTAGCTACGGTAGATGTTGCCTCCAGGATTCCCGTGGCTACAATTGAATCGGGGCCGGCAACAGGGGTGATAGCCTCTGCTTATTGGAGCAAAATGTTAAAAATTGAAAACATATTGAGTTTTGATATGGGTGGCACTACAGCCAAAGCAGGAGCAATAATAAAAAACAAAGCCCAGATGACAACAGAGTATGAAATAGGAGGAAAAGTTCACAGTGGCCGTATGATTAAAGGCAGTGGTTATCCTATCCGCTATCCTCTGGTTGATTTAGCTGAAGTGAGTGGCGGAGGAGGAACCATTGCCTGGATTGATGAAGGAGGTGCTTTAAGAGTAGGACCCTTGAGCGCAGGAGCAGAACCTGGTCCTGCCTGCTATGGAAAAAGAGGAGAAAATCCCACCGTTACTGATGCCAACTTAATTTTGGGAAGGTTAAATCCCAATCTCGGAGAAACAAAAGTCTTTCCAGAATTAGCAGAGGAAGCCTTAGTAGAAAAAATCGCTAAACCTCTAAATATTTCAACTGTTCAAGCTGCCTCTGGTATAATTGAGATTGTAAACAATCACATGATGAGAGCCTTGAGGTTGGTCTCAATAGAAAGGGGCTATGACCCCAGAGATTTTGTGATGCTGGCATTCGGCGGTTCAGGTCCTATGCATGCAACATTTTTAGCGGAAGAATTGGACATTAAAGATGTTTTTATTCCTTTAAATCCTGGCGTTTTTTCTGCCTTGGGTTTGATATTAACAGACTTTAGACACGATTTTGTAAGAAGTATTATAAAACCAGCTTCGAATATAAATTCAAGATTCTTACAAGATATATTTAAAGATATGGAAAAAGAAGCCGCAAAAATTTTACAGAAAGAAGGCTTTAATTTAGATCAAATTATAATGGAAAGAACACTTGATATCAGATATTTAGGGCAATCCTATGAAATCAACATACCTGTAAAAAGTTTAAATGAAGCCTTAAAATTATTTCATCTGCGTCATCAAGAAACCTACGGCTATGCAGAAAAAACCGAACCTGTGGAGATAGTAAACGCTCATTTAATCGTAATAGGTCTTATTAAAAAACCTGAATTCAAAAAACACTACAAAACATCGGATCTATCTAAAGCTTTAATAAATAAAAGAAAAGTCTTTTTTGAGCAAACAGGTTGGATACAAACGCCGATTTATCTTAGAGATAATTTATCCTTTAGCAATCAGATTAAAGGACCAGCTATCATTGAGCAATATGATGCCACCACCATTATTCCTTCGGGGTGGAATGGATTTGTAGATGAATTTTTAAATATGCATTTAACTAAAGTAGGCTCAAATGATTGATTCTATGACCATTGAAATAATCAGAAATGCTTTGAGCTACATTGCAGAAGAGACGGGCATTGCTTTGAGAAACTCGGCTTACTCTCCCAATATTAAGGAACGCATGGATCATTCCTGCGCTCTTTTTGACCCTCAAGGCAATCTCTTAGCTCAGGCCGAACACATCCCCGTTCATTTAGGCTCTTTGCCCTGGGGAGTTAAAAATGCTTTAAAATATATAAAAAATTGGAAAGAAAAGGATATAGTAATTGTAAATGACCCTTACATTATAGGAACTCATCTAAACGATATTACTTTAATAAAGCCTATCTTCTTCAACAAAAAACTCATAGGTTTCAGTGTCAATAAGGCTCACCATGTAGATGTCGGCGGCAAGACTTCAGGCAGCATATCCTGCAATGCTAAATCCCTTTATGAAGAAGGAGTGGTCATTCCTCCTCTAAAGTTAATGGAACAAGAACACATAAACCAAGATTTTCTTAGAGATTTTCTTGAAAAGGTAAGAACCCCTGATATCAATCAAGGGGATTTAAGGGCTCAAATCGCAGCTGCCAATTTAGGAGAGAAAAGGGTAATAGAACTTGCCAGAAGATATGGAATTGACACATTGTCTTCTGCCTTTTATGAGATTATCTCTTATGGTGAAAGAAGAATGCGTGAGAAAATTAAGGTTATTCCTGAAGGAATTTATAAAGCTGAAGATTGTTTGGAAGGAATAGAAAGTAACGAATTAACCTGGATTCGAGTTAAATTAAAAAGAGAAAAGGACAAACTTATCGTTGATTTTTTAGGGACAGATCCTCAACTGAACATACCTTTAAATGCTGTTTTCGGAGTAACCCTTTCAGCCACCTATTTTGCGATTAAATCTATCGTTGATCCGAAAGCTCCAATGAATGAAGGTAGTTTGAAACCCATACATATCTTAGCTCCCGAGGGAAGTTTAGTGAACCCGAGAAAACCAGCACCCGTTTCGGGAGGAAATTTAGAAACCTCTCAAAGAATTGCAGATACAGTCTTTAGAGCTTTAGCCGAAGCCCTTCCTCATAAGGTGACCGCGGCATCTGTGGGAAGTATGAATAATGTCATAATAGGAGGATTTGATCCTATAAGAAAGAAACAATGGGTTTTTTACGAAACCATAGGCGGCGGTTCAGGCGCTTGTTTTGGTAAAGACGGAGTGAATGGCATTCAATGCAATATGACCAATACTATGAATACCCCAATTGAGGCTATAGAACAATATTATCCTCTATTCTTTGAAAATTATGAATTGAGAGATGAATCTTGCGGTGAAGGGAAATGGCGTGGTGGTCGTGGTATTAAACGCAGCTGGACTTTAATCTCTACTTCAGCAGAAGTAACAGTTTTGGGAGACAGAAACAGAATGTCTCCTTGGGGACTTATGGGAGGACAACCCGGAAAACTCGGCGCATACTGGATAAAAAGGAAAAACGGCAAAAAAGAAAAGATAGAAAGCAAAACTACATTTATCTTAAATAAAGGTGATACACTCATTATAGAAACGCCAGGGGGTGGAGGATATGGAAATTCGGAGGAAAGAAACCAATAATTATGCAGAGTTTTATAGAACTTCTTGAATATGGGTTTGAAAAAAACAAAAATAAGGTAGCTATCGTTTATCATGATAAAAATATAACCTTTGGACAATTAAAAGAAAAAGCAGAGAAAGTCGGCGCATTTCTCCAACAAAAGGGATTAAAAAAAGGAGATAGAGTTGTTCTATATACACCAGAAAAACTACCTTTTTTGATAGCTCATTTGGGAATCATCCTAAGTGGAGGCATTTCTCTGCCTTTGAACTTTAATTTTACCAGGGATGAAATGATATATTTCTTAAATGACAGTGGTGCAAGGTTTGTGTTTGCATCCAACAGTCAGGCTAAATTAATCAAAGAAATAAAAGAGATGTGCCCAGCATTAAAGGAAATTATCGATCCTGATATAACAGAAACAAAAACAAATATCGGTAAAAAATTTAAAGAAGTAATAATAAATAAAGAAGATTACTGCTTTATGCTTTATTCTTCCGGCACTACCGGACAACCGAAAGGTGTGGTTCATGCTCACGAAAATGTAGCAAAAAGTCTTCTTTCTCTTCAAAAATGCTGGAAATTTAATTCAGAAGATGTATTGCTCAATGTGCTTCCTCTGTTTCATATTCATGGACTTTCCTTTGCTGCCCATCTATCCCTTATCTCCACCAGCACCATGATACTGGAAGACCATTTTCATCCTTTAAAAACTATGGAAAAAATTAAAAATGCCACCGTTTTTATGGCTGTGCCCACATTCTATTATGCCTTCTTAAGAAGACCAGAATTCAAACGGAAAGCAAAAAATTGGTCTAAAATGAGACTCTTTACTTGTGGTTCTGCTCCTATTCGGCCAGAAGTTCTACCAGAAATTAAAACAATCATTGATAAAAATCTAATAAACCGATATGGCATGACCGAGAGTCATGTAATAACTTCTCTTTCTTTAGATGGACCATTCAAACAGGGTGCTGTTGGATTACCATTAGATAATATAGAGATGAAACTGGTAGATGGAAATGATAAAAGTATTTTAAAAAATAATACAGTAGGAGAGGTAAAGATAAAAAGTGAAAATCTATTCAGCCACTACTGGAGAAAACCAGAGGCTACCAAAATGGCTTTTGATAAAGAGGGATTCTTCTACACTGGGGATTTGGGTTATGTAGATAGAGATGGATTCTTAACTTTAGTAGGAAGAAAAAAAGACCTCATCATTACCAACGGTTATAATGTCTATCCACCTATAGTGGAAAGAGTATTAAATGAATTCCCTTCGGTAAGAGAATCCGCAGTAATCGGCATTCCTGATGAAAAAAGAGGAGAAAAGGTAGTAGCGGTAGTTGTGCCTGATGATAAAATAAATATACAAGAATTAAAAAAACACTGCCAGCAAAAACTTGTTGATTATCAAAGACCATTACATTTTGAAATTGTTGAAGAACTTCCCCGCAATACGATGGGCAAGATATTAAAACGAACATTGAAAGAAAAGCTTACAAAGGGCTTTAAAAAACCTTTATAAGAGTTTTCTTCTGTCATTTACTAAATCAAGAGTTTATGCATATTACTTTATAAAATAGAGTATTGCGTGAAAATAGCCAAGAGTATGGCGTGTTTACTTCATGTAGTGGCTTTAATACCCCGTGGCTTGCCGCATTTTGTCATAAAATTTTAATGGAGATAAAATTTTACAGTAAAAGGCAAAGCCTTTTGTCATTCCCGCGGTCTTTTGGCGGGAATCTAAATTAAGATTCCGAATATTTTGCTAAAGCAAAATTCCGGAATGACATCGGGTGATACCCTGCTATTTGCGGAGGAGTTATTTTTTATTAAATGCAATTTGACAAACATACGAAACCACAATATAAACATAATATGAATAAAAGTAAATGTTGGGTTTTCAGACTTAATTAAAGGAAGAAGTTATGATGAAGTTAATAAAAAAACCTTTAATAAATATATTGTTTCTGACTGCAATCATCTTTGTTGTAGCAGCTGATAGTGGATGTGCAAAGAGCTATAAAAGGCCCCCAACTCTTAGCCAAAAGCAGTATTTAATTCTTATGGACAAAGCCCTCGATGCGATTATTGAAAAGTG
>JAGMDW010000089.1 GCA_023128455.1 Desulfurellaceae bacterium | reverse complement strand
GAAAGGGTAAAGGTAGCAGTAGCAGGACAGCCTAACTCCGGCAAATCTACTATTTTTAATATGCTTACCGGGGCAAGACAATATGTGGCGAATTATCCTGGTGTAACGGTGGAGAAGAAAACAGGGTATTACAGTTTTAAAGGATTAAAAATTGAACTAATTGACCTTCCCGGAACTTACAGTCTTACCTCCTACAGCTTAGAAGAACGAATAGCGAGGGATATTTTACTCCATGAAAAACCTGCAATGGTAGTTGATGTAGTGGATGCCTCTAATTTAGAGCGGCATCTATATCTGGCATTTCAGCTTGCGGAAATGGGTATTCCCTTAATTATTGATTTGAATATGATGGATATGGCTAATGGACGAGGATTTAAGATTGACACTGCTAAATTGAGCCAGCAATTAGGGGTTCCTGTAGTTCCCACAGTTGCAAATAAAGGTAAAGGAAGGAAGGAGTTAAAAGGGACTATATCGGACATTTACAAAAAATCTGAGACTACTTCTTTTCGCGTTGATTATGGAGAGAAGTTAGAACCTATTTTAGGACGGTTGGAACGGCAATTGTCACAGGATTTAGCTCTTGTGGAGAGTTACCCTATACGATGGTTAGTTGTGAAATTGATGGAGAATGACAGTGAGGCTCAAAGCTTGATTCAGGAGCATGCTAAGGATAGTAAGGGTATTTTAGAAGTTGTTGCTCATGAAAGGAATGAGTTTTCCTCCCAATATGGAGAATCGCCAGAAAAATTCATTGCCAACCACAGGTATAAGACTGCAGATAAAATTGTAAAAGCCTGCGTTAAGCAGGAAAGGGTAGCTAAAACTTTTACAGACAGGGTTGATCACATTGTTTGTCACAGGATTTTCGGACCGATTATTCTGCTTGGGGTTATTTATCTTATGTGGTGGCTCTCCATAGTCCAGGGGTATGCCATCACTAACTATACCTATCCTTATCTTGCTACATTTAGAGATTTTCTCATTTCTCTGTTTCCCGGACCAGGGTTTGTTTTAGATTCATTTTTACATGCCCTGCCAGTATGGGTTATTCAGGGAATTGTAGCGGTAATAAATTATGTGCCTATCTTTTTCATCTTGTTTTTGCTAATAGCCATTTTGGAAGATACAGGCTATATAGCCAGGATGGCTTTTATCCTGGACCGCGTTTTTAAACATTTTGGTCTTCACGGGAAATCTATTCTGCCCTTGGTATTGGGTGGGGTATATATGGGTGGTTGTGCGATACCAGGAGTCATGGCATGCCGTGGCATAAAGGATGAAAAGGCAAGGATGGCCACTATTATGATTACACCACTTATGAACTGCATGGCCAAGATTCCCCTTTATGTGCTTCTCATAGGTATATTTTTCGCTGCACATAAAGGCACTGTTATGTTTTTTATAGCTACCATTACCATTATCATAGCCCTTTCTGTAGCTAAGATTTTAAGTATTACCGTATTTAAGCACAGGATGAGTGCACCGTTTATCATGGAGATGCCGGCATATCATCTGCCTACCATCCAGGGCGTGTTGCGTCGTTGCCTGGAAAGATTATGGCTCTTTTTTAAAAAGATCATAACCATTGTTGTTATAGTGACTGCCATTGTTTTTTTGCTTACCCACCTTCCCGGACTAAGCAAAGAGAGAGAAACCTATTATAGTAAACAGGCAAATCAGACAGAAAAATCTTTCTTTAAAAAGATAGAAAATACCCGTTATGCGAGTTTGCTGACCGGTCCCAAATTTATGGAATTTGTCCAGTATTGGGATAGTTATAGAAGTGCCAGAATGGGAGCAAAAGGGAAAAAAGCCGCAAAAGCAGTTGATGAAAGATTCCGTAAGAAAAACTTTGAATTTTTCAAGGTTGTAAAACGGGGGAAATACGAATTGGACGGGGAAAAGATAAAAGATAAAGACGCTATGATGGTTCATAGAGCTTATAAAAAAACAGCCCGAATAAGAAGAAGCCTTAGAAAGGAAGTAAAAGAAGAGGTAATTTTAGGAAGTACTTTAGGACAGGCGGGATGTTTTATGGAGCCAGTCACAAAGTATGCAGGATTCAACTGGCGGGTAAATATTGCTCTGATCAGCGCGTTTGCAGCGAAGGAAAATTGTGTGGCAACTATAGGAAGTCTTTATCAGGTTCCGATGAGTGGTGGAGAAACTCTTGAGGCAACCATGAAGAAGAAAGAGAAAGGTTGGACACCACTTCATGCCTTAGCCATAATACTATTTATGGCTATGTATCCTCCTTGTATTCCCACTTTTGTGATGATGAAACTGGAGACAGGTAGCTGGAAATGGATGCTTTTCGGTATAATTTATCCTATTATTTTGGGTTCTGTAATAGCGGTTCTTGTCTTCAGTGGAGGAAATCTGCTGGGTCTATCAGGGCTTCAGGCAATGATTGTCTTTTATGCTTTAGCGGTAGTGTTTATGATATTGATGGGGCTTATTAAGTTTAAACCAGAATCATTAATAGAAGGGAGGTGATTTTTTTATGACAAATCTACGAATTGCCATAAAAAACTCCAGAAAATTGGAGTTTTTTATGAAAAGGGTAGGGATGTTTTTTGTAATGTTTTTACTTTTAGCGTTTTTTTCAGTTTCTCAAGTCTTTGCACATACTCCACTTTTATCCTGCTATGATAATGGAGATGGCACTATAACCTGCGAAGGAGGTTATTCTGATGGAACGGCAGGAGCAGGAGTAAAAATGAGGGTGGTAGACAAAAGTGACAAGGATCTTATGACAGGCAAGATGAACGAAGATAGTGAGTTCACCGTTAAAAAGCCCAATGTGCCCTACACGGTCATATTTGATGCAGGTCCGGGACATGCGTGCAAAGTGAAGGGTGAAGATATTACGGAATAGTCAATTAACTGGCAAGAAGGCAGTCCCTTGTATGAGGGGCTAAGTTAAAAATATTTTATTTAAGGAGGTTCTGGATGAGAAAGGTTGTAGTGTTTATGGCATTTGTAGCGGCGATTATGTTTAGTGTACCTGCTTTTGCCCATTTCCAGATGATTTACACCCCGGAAAGCGCACTGGAAAAAGGGGAAAAAATAACTCTTGAACTGGTTTTTACCCATCCCTTTGAGGCAGGACACACCATGGATATGGGTGAGCCCGAGGCTTTTGGTGTTTTACATAAGGGAAAGAAGAAAGACTTGCTTGAAAAGCTCAAACCCATTACCTGGACTAGTTTAACCAATAGTGGCAAGGCTTACGAGATTTCCTATAAACTCAGGGGTATGGGTGATTTTGTTTTCTACCTTATTCCTTCAGCTTACTATGAACCAGCAGAAGGAGCTTATATGCAGCAGATTACAAAGATGATAGTTAATGTTGCTGGTGCACCTACTGATTGGGATGCGGAGGTAGGATTACCTGCAGAGATTGTTCCTTTAGATAAACCCTACGCTTTATGGACAGGAAATGTGTTTAGAGGGATTGTTAAATCTGAGGGAAAACCGGTACCTTTTGCCGAAGTTGAGGTAGAATATCTCAATCATAACCCATTATCGGATAAAAATATGTTTGCAAAGGAAGCTGCAGTTGAGTCACCGCAGGATGCATTTGTAACACTCACCATTAAGGCGAATGCAAATGGAGAGTTTGTATTTGGTATTCCCAAGGCTGGATGGTGGGGCTTTGCTGCATTAGGTGTAGGACCAAAAACGGAATACAAGGGGAAAGAGTTATCTCAGGATGCAGTCATCTGGATTCAAGCCCGAGATATGAAATAACATTTTTTTAAATTAAAAACTTACCGCCTCTGTTAAGGCAGAGGCGGTAAGTTACCTTAAATAAGGAGGAAAAATGTGTATTGATTGAGAGTGTTTTATTTATGAGGATAAAGACAAAATTCACTTTAGCATTATTAGTAGTTAGTATATTACCCCTTATTATTGTTGCTTATATATTACAAAAGAATGGTTTTCTTGCACATCCGGTCATTGATAAAGTTTTAGTGATATCGTTTGTATTAGCAACGGTGTTAGCTATTATTGGGTCGTTTCTATTTGCAGAATGGATTGTCCTTAAGCAAATTCGTGATATACGGCGTTTTTGTTCTAAAATACACAACAAAAATTATAATGCATACTTTGATTTGGGCAAAGAAAAAGAGGAGGAAAATGAATTAGTTTCTCTCAAGAGAGAGATGAACTGGATGGCTGACCTTATAAAGAGACGGGACGAAGAACTTAAAAAGGCACTTAAAAAAGCACAAGAGACATCAATCACAGATCCTTTAACTGGCTTGTTCAATCGCAGATATTTTTCTTATAGGCTGGAAGAAGAAATATCGCGGTTTAACCGCACCCATCAGTTTTTATGCCTATTTCTAATTGATATTGACAACTTTAAACAGATTAATGACCAGTATGGTCATCAACAGGGAGACAT
>JAGMDW010000088.1 GCA_023128455.1 Desulfurellaceae bacterium | reverse complement strand
AACTTTAGTAACATGTGGTCCTTCTTTGGACCTACACCCTTTCCCTCTCTTATCTCCAGAGTCATAGAACGAGAGACAACATCACGAGAGGCAAGATCTAAAACATGAGGTGCATACTTCTTCATAAATCTCTCACCATCAGAGTTCATCAGATAACCACCTTCTCCTCTAACACCCTCTGTAATCAGGTTGCCTACAGCATACAAACCAGTGGGATGAAACTGTATAAACTCGGGATCTTCTACTGGGAAACCTGCTCTTAAAGCCATTGTCCAGCCATCACCGGTATTTAAATGGTTATTAGTGCTGGTACGGAACATTCTTCCGTTTCCACCGGTGGCAAAAATGGTTGCTTTTGCAAAGAAGATATGGAATCCACCATTAATCATATCCCAGGCTAAGACACCTATTACATTTCCTGTATCCTCATTTTTTAAGATCTGCAATGCAAAAAACTCATTATAATAGCTCACATAAGGAGCAATTTCTGGGGTTAATGTCTTTTCAAAAAGTGCATGCAATATAGCATGGCCAGATCTGTCGGCAATAGCACAGGTGCGGTGAGCAATATCCTCCCCAAAGTTTCTCATTACGCCACCGAAAGAACGCTGATAAATCTTACCATCCTGTGTACGAGAAAAAGGTATCCCCCAGTGTTCTAATTCGTATATAAGTCCTGGAGCCTTTTTAATAAAATCTTCAATAGCATCCTGATCGCCTAACCAGTCACTGCCTTTCACCGTATCGTAAAAATGCCATACCCAGTAATCTTCATCCATATTCCCAAGAGCAGCATTAATGCCACCCTGAGCAGAAACAGTGTGAGAACGAGTAGGAAAGATTTCAGAAATTACCGCTGTACTTAACTTCGCCATACCGGTTTGCACAGCGGCAGCTAACCCTGCACCACCTGCTCCTACAATTGCTACATCTACTATGTGAAAATCTACTTTAAACTCTGCCATAAAAACCTCCTTTTTAAGGAACAATAGCTATTAATGCAATCCAAAAATAGATAATACCCGTCACGCCAAACACAAGCTTCAAAGTCACTCTCCACCCAGCCGTTCTTATATAATCATCAAATACATAGAAAACACCATTTATACCATGATAGACGAGAAACAAAGCAAATATTACATAAAACACTTTCTTAAACATTGCGTGCATCAAGAACCACATCATTACTGAAGGACACAAACCACTCCAATGATTTATAAACATGTGGAAAATAAGTACAAGAATGAGACACAACCCTGTGATTCTTTGAGCAAACCAGGAAAAGTCTCCTGCATTTGAACTGCCTGTATATCTATCCAGATACCCTCTCATGTATTCTGCCATCTTTTAACCTCCCTTAAACAGAAAATGTTGCAATAGCACCAATTATAAACAGGATAATGGCGATTATCCAGAAAATCCATAAGTTGGTGTTATAATTTTCTCTCTCTGCACCATGAGCAAAATTGACAATCACAATTCGTAACCCATTCATTGAATGATAACACAAAGCAGCCCATAAAATTATGCCTACTACTTTGTCAGTGCTCATAAAACCTGCAAAATGAAACAAAACATACAAAACTAAAAGCAGTCCTGTAATACGGTGCAACAACCATGCAATCCAACCTTGATGCCATTTATAAGCTACACTACCTTCCAACCATTTTTTCTCAGCATTTGCATACTTCATAATACCTCCTTCCTTGCAACACCTTTAAAGCCGGGATATCCCGGCTTTAAAGGTAACAGATTAGACTGTTTATTTCAAAAAACCCAATTCGTCTACTCTATCACATACCTCTTTTACATGATCTGCGGATACCTTCAGGAGTGCCTTTTCTTCAGTTGATAGGTCAACCTCTATGATCTCTTCTATGCCGCTCTTACCCAATTTTACAGGCACGCCAACGGGCAGATCATTTATGCCGTACTCACCATGTAGAAAAGCATGGCAAGGAATTACCGCTTTCTGATCTCTCAAAATAGATTCTGCCATCCAACAAACACCTGCTGCTGGTGCCCAATAGGCACTTGTTCCCAGCAATTTTACAATTTCGCCACCACCCATTCGTGTCCTACTTATGATTCCTTCTAATGCGTCTTTGTCAACACTTTTAGTTACAGGAACACCATAAATAGAAGAGTACTCCTTCAAAGGCACCATGTCATCACCATGGCTGCCCAGTGTCATTGCCCAAATATCCTTTACAGATACCTTTTTCTCCATAGCCAGGAAAGCCATAAATCTTGCTGAATCCAATGCTCCTGCCTGTCCCACCAGACGGTTATCCGGAAATCCTGTTACCTTTTTTGCAGCATAAATCATAGCATCTAAAGGATTAGCCAAAATAATAAAAATACAATCTGGCGCATATTTTTTCACACTTCCGGCTACCACCTTCATAATCGGTATGTTCTTCCCTAAAAGATCATCTCTACTCATGCCAGGTTTTCTAGGGAAACCAGCAGTCATAATCACAACATCCGAACCCTTAATGGATTCATAAACATCACCTTTTGACGAACCGATAATTTTTGTGTCATAACCGAGAATAGGTCCTGCCTGCATCATATCCAGCGCTTTTCCTTCTGGAAAGTTTTCAATAATATCGGTCATTACCACTTCATCTGCAATCCCCTTCATCGCCATAATAAAAGCAGCAGACTCTCCAACATGCCCTGCACCAATTATACTTACCTTGCGGATTCCTAACATTTCACACCTCCTGACAAAATAAAATTAAATTTTTCCGCCTTCAGGCAAAATTCTACACCAGAATGAAACAGATTGTCAACATTTTTTATTTTAGAATTAGCTTGACAGTATTAGGCAATGAATGTTAAAAATCCTAAAAGATGCAAGCTGACGAAAAAAGAAAAAAAGTGCAACATATGTTCTCTTCCATTGCATACAGATATGATTTGCTAAATCACCTCCTGAGTTTCAACATAGATAAGTTATGGAGAAAAAAAGCAGCTCATCAAGTAAGAGGAAAACGCATTTTAGATTTGGCGGCTGGCACAGGGGATATGGCTATTGAAATAGCCAGAAGAGATAGGAATTTTCATATAATAGGATTGGATATCAGTGGAGAAATGCTAAATGTCGCTCAAAAAAAGGCAAGAGATGCTCAACTTGAAAATCAAATAAAATTTGTACAAGCGTCTATGGAACACTTGCCTTTTCGTTCATCTTCTTTTGATTCAGCCGTTATTGCTTTTGGATTAAGAAATGCTCAGGATCGGGTGTGTACATTGTTTGAAATGCTTAGGGTATTGCGCAAGAAAGGCACGGCAATAATCTTAGAGTTTAGTCATCCCACAATCCCTATATTCAGAGATGTCTACTTTTACTATACTCAATATATCTTGCCACTTATTGGGAAAGCAATCTCAAGGCACAAAAATGCTTACTTATATTTACCTACTTCTATAGCAGCTTTCCCAAATCAAGAGTATTTAAAACAAACAATGAAAGCAGTTGGGTTTGAGGATGTTTATTGTAAATTGTTAACTTTTGGCATAGTTGCACTGCATACGGGCAAAAAAATCTATGGAGCGTGATTTATGGAAAAGCCTTATACTATTGTTATCGAATTTCATTTAAATGAAAGCACAACCATTCATTGGGCAACGGATATTTCCTCCTTCTCTTGTTTAGATTGCACAAGCATCAGATTTATTGACAATAGTGACACAGAATGGAGAAGCGCCACATTCTCAAGGTTTATCGACGGCTATTCAAGAGATGATGGAATATACGATGGATTATACATTAGGTGATATTGTTATCGTAGCTTTTCCCTTCACAAATTTAAACAAAACGATAAGAAGACCGGCATTAATCATTGCAGATATAAGCGATGAAGATGTTCTTGTAGCCCGCATAACGAGTCAAAAACACGAAATAAAATTCGAAATGGAGCTAAAAAACTGGATAAAACAAGGTCTTCTCCTGCATTCTTACGCCCGATTATCAAAACTTGCCACATTAAAAAGAAGTGATATATTTAGAAAGATAGGCAGATTAACAGATAAAGAAATTCTCAATGTGAGAAAAAGATTAAAAATGCTGTTTGAAATCAACTAATTTGCAAATCCACATTTATAAAAAGGGGTGATAGTATGTTTGCTACTGTAAAACAAAATCTTACTTATTTGAGAGGCTATCTTTGAGGAAGATAACAATAGGAAAAGATTAGCAGAAATAGAAAAAGCATTATCCGACAATAAAGATTGGAACGAAATCCAGGAATTAGAAAAAGAGAGAGCATCTATTCTCAGGAAATTAGAAATTATAGGAAAATGGCAAAAAGATATAAACAATTTAGAAGAGATGTATAAAATTTCCTGTGATGAAAAAGATGAATCTATAGTAAAGGAAATAGAAGATGAGTTGAAGAAGATAGAACGGGATATGGAGAAAAAATCAAAAGAATTTTTGTTAGGAGGAAGAGACGACAAAAGAAATGCCATAGTTACTATACACGCAGGCGCTGGAGGACTGGAAGCATGCGATTGGACAGGCATGCTTTTTAGAATGTATTCTATGTGGGCAGAAAAAAATGATTTTAAAACAGACATAGTGGATAAACTAATAGAAGAAGCAGGCTTCAAATATATCATATTCATAGTGAAAGGACTTTATGCCTACGGTTATTTAAAAGGTGAATGCGGTGTACACAGGTTGGTAAGAATTTCACCTTTTGATGCCTCCAAGAAAAGACATACCTCATTTGCTTCTGTATCTGTTATTCCAGAGGTGGAAGATAATGTGAAAATCAACATAAAAGAAAGTGACTTGCGTATAGACACATTCAGAGCATCTGGTCATGGCGGACAACATGTAAACAAAACAGATTCTGCAATACGCATAACACACAGTCCTACCGGCATTGTAGTTACCTGTCAGAATGAAAGGTCGCAATACAAAAATAAGAGTACCGCTATGCGTATACTGAAAGCTAAGTTGTATCAAAGGGAAATGGAAAAAAAAGAAGAGGAAAAAAAAGAGGTTTCCAAACAAAAAAAGAATATAGAATGGGGCAGTCAGATAAGATCCTATGTTTTGCAGCCCTACAAGATGGTCAAAGATCACAGAACAAAGTTAACAGTGACGAACACAAAGGTAGATGCTGTTCTAAACGGGGAAATAGAAAAATTCATTGAAGAAAACTTGAGGTATAAAGATGGAAAATAAATTTATCGAGCAGAGAATGCAGAAATTAAAAGAAGTTAAAAGTCATCCGTTTTATAGTGATGAGTTTCACCCTCAACACTGTGCTAAAGATATTATAGAAAAATTTAAACCATCTGATGGTGATGCCTTGCTTGAAGGAAAAAATAGAGTGAGTATTGCAGGAAGAATTATTAGCATAAGAAGTTTTGGCAAAATCTGTTTTATGCATATTCAGGATGCATCGGGGAAAATTCAAATCTATATACAAAAAGGAGCAATAGATAATGAAATTTTTGCTCTTATAAAAAAATTGGATATCGGCGATATTGTCGGCACAGAAGGTTATGTCTTTAAAACAAAGACTAAAGAGGTAACGATATTTGTGGAAAAAATGCACCTGCTTACCAAATCGCTGAGACCGTTGCCAGAAAAATGGCACGGGCTGAAAGATAAAGAACTGCGTTACAGGGAACGATATGTAGATTTAATCGTCAATCAGGAGATAAGAGAAGTAGTAAAAACCAGAGCAAAGATATTGAGTCTGTTAAG
Source organism: Desulfurellaceae bacterium (assembly GCA_023128455.1). Lineage (GTDB taxonomy): Bacteria > Campylobacterota_A > Desulfurellia > JAGGSF01 > JAGGSF01 > JAGGSF01. The sequence continues at coordinate 8,084 of JAGMDW010000088.1, read as the reverse complement.
AAGATTTATGGATGAAAAAGGATTCATAGAAGTAGAAACACCGATGATGCAAAACATAATTGGTGGAGCTTCTGCTCGTCCTTTTACAACTCATCACAATGCATTGAATATGAATCTTTATATGCGTATAGCACCAGAGCTTTTCTTAAAAAGATTGGTAGTAGGCGGTCTGGGAAATGTATATGAGTTGAACAGGAATTTCCGCAATGAAGGAATAGATATAAAACATAATCCGGAATTCACGATGTTAGAATTTTATGCAGCCTATCATAACTATAAACATTTAATGGATTTCACAGAGGAATTATTTGATTTTCTTTTAAAACAACTGAATTTAGATAAAAAAATAATCTATGGTGAACATACCATTGATTTTTCTAGTCCTTGGAAAAGAATAAAATTTTATGAAGCATTAAGAGATATAGGAAATGTTGACGAAGAAATAATAAAAGATAAAGAAAAAGCATACAAAATGGCACGAGATTTAGGAAAATCAGTGAATAAAGAAATGGGCATAGGAAAAATATTGGAGCATATCTTCGATGCAACGGTGGAACCACAACTCATAAATCCTACATTTGTTATGGACTATCCTGTTGACACATCACCTTTAGCCAAAAGAAATAAAGAAAATCCCAATATCGTAGATAGATTTGAACTATATATAGGAAGCACAGAGATAGCTAACGCCTTTTCTGAATTAAACGACCCCATTGACCAGAAAAACAGATTTTTAACACAGGTAAAAGAAAAAGAGATGAAAAAAGAAGAGGTAATGGATGAAGATTATATAAGAGCCTTAGAATACGGCCTCCCACCCACTGCCGGTGAAGGAATTGGTGTAGACAGATTGGTAATGATTTTAACCAATCAACCTTCCATCAGAGATGTTATTCTCTTCCCATTGTTAAAGGAAAAATAGTTGCAGTTTCAGGACAGAAAACTTCTCCGCATCTTCGAGAAGATAAAAAATAATGAAAATATCAACAAACAAGAAGCATTACACATTTTACATTCACCTTTTCCCTTAGAGATAGCATTTTTGGCAAGGTTTATAAAACTTAAAAAGTCTCAGAAAAAGGTATATTATGTGATCAACAAGCATATAAACTACACCAATATATGTATATCTCGGTGTAGGTTCTGTGCATACAGCAAAAATGCAGGGGATGAAGGCAGTTATGTACTGCGCATAGAAGAAATCCTTGAAGATATTGCTTCAGCAGGAAAAAACTTAAAGGAGGTGCATATTGTAGGAGGACTGCATCCCAATCTACCCTTTTCCTATTATACAAGTATGCTTGAAAATATTAAAAAAAAATTCTCTTATGTTCAAATAAAGGCTTTTACGGCGGTGGAGATCGCCCACTTTGCAAATCTCTATAATATGACATTTGAACAGGTCCTGAAAGACTTAAAAGCTGCAGGATTGGATAGTATGCCCGGAGGGGGTGCGGAGATCTTTTCAGAAAGGGTAAAAAAGATACTCTTTCCCAATAAGATTGGATACAAACAGTGGTTAGAAATACATAGAATTGCGCATGGGATGAATATCACCACCAATGCCACTATGTTGTTTGGTCATATAGAAACAGAACAGGAAATCGTTGAACATCTGTTTAAATTGAGGGATTTACAGGCTGAAACAGGCAGTTTTCTGTGTTTTATCCCTCTACCTTTCCATCCCTGGAACACAATATTCGAAGGTAAGATAAAAAAGGCAACCGCATTGAGAGAATTAAAAATCATTGCCCTATCGCGAATAATACTAAACAATTTTCCACACATTAAAGCTTACTGGATAATGCTTTCTCCTCAAGTTTCCCAGATTGCTCTAAATTTTGGCGCGGATGATATGGATGGCACAATTCACAAGGAAAGAATAACCCACGCTGCCGGCGCAACATCCCCCTGGGGATTGGAGGAAGATACCATAAGAAATCTCATTAAAAAATCAGATTTTGTCCCCGTTAAGAGGGATGCCCTTTACAATGAATATAGATAACACCTACAGAAAGATAGAAAAAGGTGAAAGAATAAATAAGGAAGAAGGAATATTTTTGCTAAAAAATGGGGATCTGCTGGTAATGGGAGAACTGGCTCACAATATAAGAATGAAAAAAAACGATCCTTGTATTGTCACCTTTATTATGGATACAAACCTGAACTATACCAATATCTGTCACTCAAAATGCTCATTCTGTGCATTCTTTAAAAACGAGAGAGACGGATATACATTGTCCGTTGACGAGTTGAAGAAAAAGGTTATGGAAGCAAGGCAAAATGGAGTAAACACTGTCTTATTACAAGGAGGATTAAACGAAAGTCTTCCTTATTCCTACTATCTGGATTTAATAGAAACACTGGTCTCTATACCAGATATCCATATTCACGCCTTCTCACCGCCAGAAATTGATCTAATGAGCAGAAAAAGCGGTAAATCCATTGAAAAGGTGCTGATAGACTTAGAGAAAAGAGGTCTTAGTACAATACCAGGTGGTGGGGCAGAGATACTTTCGGAAAGAGTGAGAAAAACCATCAGTCCACATAAAATTTCCGCAGATAGATGGTTGGGAATATCAAGACAAGCACATCTTTTAGGATTTAAAACGACGGCTACTATGATGTTCGGGCATATAGAAAAAGAAGAAGATATAATAGAACATATGGATGGTTTGAGAAAATTGCAGGATGAAACAGATGGTTTTACCGCATTCATCATGTGGGATTTCAAGTTGGGTCCAACCCCTTTATCTAAAGAAGTTAAACACCCCGCTACAGCCTGTGAATACTTAAGAATTCTTTCCTTTTCCCGTATCTATCTGGATAATTTTTCTCACATTCAGGCTTCTGCATCTCAAGGAAATGATGTAAGACAAACGGCATTATTTTTCGGAGCAGATGATTTTGGCAGTATGCTGTTGGAAGAAAATGTGATGAAGGCAGCAGGATTCAGCGATCATGCCACCACAGAACAGGTAGCTCATATTATAAAAGATGCAGGATTTAAACCTACACTAAGAACTACAGATTATAAAATTATTCGCTCTCTTTAAACGGTTTCTATAGATATACTTCTATCTATAAAGTCGTTTCTATATGCCTCATCCAGGAAAAACTGGCATGCTTTATGCCCGGTTGTGCCCAAATCTATCGTAAGATCATTTACATACATATCCACAAATTTTTCCACCTTATCTTCCTCCAAACCAGGTGAAAACTTCATGGCATATTTCAAAGCTTCTTTTTTATGTCCAAATGCATAATCCAAACTACTTCTCATAGCGTGTGAAATTTCACTCATTATCTTTCTATCCATTTTTCTCATTACATTTACGCCCAATGGCAAGGGTAACCCGTATTTGTCATACCACCATTCGCCTAAATCGACAAACTTATTCAGACCCAACTCCTTATATGTAATCTGCCCTTCATGTATAATCAAGCCCGCATCTACCTCGTCCGATAGAACCTTTCCCATAATCTTATCAAACGGGCAGAAGACAAAACTTACATCTTTGTCTAAAAACATGCGTAAGGCAAGAAAGGCAGAGGTAAATTTTCCGGGAATAGCAATAGTCCTCATTTTAAAATTATTTTTCTTTGCCACTATAATAGGGCCATATCCCATACCCATACTTGCTCCCGAACGCATAATAACATAATCCTTGTTTATCAATGGATAAACCGCTAAAGAAATAGCAGATACATCCAAAACTCTTCTCAACGCCATTTCATTCAAAGTTTGAATATCATCTAATATCTCTGTATATGCAAAATCTACCTTTATTTTACGCTGGCTTAGAGCATAGAACATAAATGCATCGTCTGCATCAGGACTGTGTCCAATAGAAATAAGCATGAAATTCCTCCCTATTCTCTTTTTAGATGAAATTTATAACATATTTTACAGATGTTTTCCATATGTGCTAAAATATATAATATGCGAAAGGAAACCTATAATACAAGGAGAAAACGAGTTCGAGAAAGCTTGATTGAATGGGGTATGCCCAAAAAGATACTCAAAAAGGTTATCAATCCACCTCATAAACTCGGTGATTTGGAGAAGATAATCAAAGCTACTGAAAAAAGGAAACCTTCAAGCCCTGCTGAATATTTCCTGAAAGGTGTTAATTATTATAGAGAAAAGAATGGACAGTTACCCTTATATCGCTCTATAACAACAAATAAAAAGGAGTTGATAAAAAATGGAAATCATAGAGAAAAAGATAGTATATGAAGGAAAGTATTTAAGGGTAATAAACAAATGTTTTAAAACAGATAAAGGGAAAAAACATATTTGGGAAACAATAGAAAGAAAGAATATATATGGAAGCGGCGCAGTAGTAATTGCCGCTTTAACAAAAAAAAGAGAGATAATATTGGAAAAAAATTGGAGAGCTTCTCTGGAATCTTCTATTATCCAATTTCCTGCTGGTTTAACTGATAAGGAAGGTGAAACTGAGGAAGAAACTGCTAAAAGAGAACTCTTAGAGGAAACAGGCTACAGGGCAGAAAAACTCATTCCCATTATCTCTGTGCCATTGTGCCCAGCTCTAACCTTCACTAAAGCCACTTATTTTTTTGCACCAGTTGCAGAATTTGTAGGAAAAAAGAGGAAAGAAGATATGGAGAATATCGAAGTTTTGAAAATCCCAACTGAAAAGATAGATGATTTCTTATTGAATCTTCCCCAGGATACAGAATTGGACATCAGGGTCTTAGGTATACTCTGGGTCTTAGAAAGAAAAAAGCTGATTTAACTCAACTTGATTTAAAAAACTGGCAAATATACAATAGCGTTGTGTGTAAAAACCCTTATGATGTAATAATCATCGGAGCTGGCGTCGTCGGTTGTGCCTGCGGGCGAGAATTATCTAAATATAAGTTAAATGTTGCAGTCTTAGAAAAAAACACAGATGTTTCGGAAGGCATCAGTAAAGGCAATAGCGGTGTTGTTCATGCAGGATTTTATGTGCCTTATGGAACTTTAAAAGCCCGAACAAATGTTGAAGGATTTTTTGCAATTCCAAAACTTGCAGCTGAGCTCAACTTTCCCTATAAAAAGATTGGTAAGCTGGTAATATCCAATGATAAATATGGTTTAACAGAATTAAAAAGGTTAAAAGAAGCCGGCGATAAGAATGGATGCATTGGATTGGAAATTATCACAGAAAAACAAATTTCACATATTGAGCCAAAGGTTAAAGCTAAATATGCCTTATTCTCAAAGGAAACTGCAATAATCTCTCCTTATCTATTCACCATCGCCTTGGTGGAAAATGCTCTCAAAAACGGCGTAGACTTTTTCTTAAATCATGAAGTAATAAAGATATGGAAAGATAAGGAATTTTTTGTTCAGACCAAAAAAGACACCTTCCATTCGAAATGGCTCATCAATGCGGCAGGTTTGTATTCGGACAAGATATCATGCCTTGCCGGTGATAAGAATCACAAAATTTTTCCCTGTAGAGGAGAATATTTAGTTACAGACAAAGATAATGAGAAGATCATAAATAGGATGATTTACCCTATTCCACCAAAAGATGGCGCCAGCTTAGGCGTTCATATTACTCCTACCACCGATGGCAATATTCTCATTGGACCTTCTGCTGAATTTATAAATAACTATGGATTGGAAAACACCAAACAATTTTTAAATGAAATGAAAGAAGATGCCTTTAAAATGGTTCCTGAATTGAAAAGACTTCCCATTATTCGCACCTATTCTGGCATAAGACCAAAGCTAATTTATGCCAAAACAAAAAAGGATTTTAGAGATTTTGTAATAGAAGAAAGTAAAACTGTCCCAAAACTCATAAATATAATTGGTATTGAATCGCCAGGATTAGCCGCCGCTCCTGCCATTGCAAACTTAGTGTTGAATATAATTGGAAATAAAGAAAATTTAAATAAAAATGAACAATTTGATGCCTACGATCCTAAAAAGCCTGATTTTCAATCTTTGTCCGTTGAAGAAAAAAAAGAGTTGATAAAAAAGAATCCCGATTTTGGCGAAATCATTTGCAGATGTGAGACCATTACTAAAGGTGAGCTCTTAAATGCAATCAACAATCCATTGGGAGTAAAAACATTAGATGGAATCAAGAGGAGATGCAGAGCAGGAATGGGCAGGTGCCAGGGTGGATTTTGCACGCCGAGAACAATCAAAATTTTAAGAAAAGAATACGGAATCAAAGAAAAAGATATCTTAAAAAATGAAAATAATTCAAACCTCTTTTTTGGGAAGATAAAAGAGTGAAATACGACAGATTTGTAGATTTAGTTGTAATCGGGGGAGGACCGGCAGGACTTTCTACCGCTATCTCTGCGAAAAAGAATGGAATAGATGATATTTTATTGTTAGAAAGAGAACTTTGTTTAGGTGGAATACTAAATCAATGCATTCATGATGGATTTGGATTGCACCTGTTTAAAGAAAACTTAACCGGTCCAGAATATGCACAAAAACAAATAGATGAATTAAAAACCTTAAATATTTCCTATTTAACGGATGCAATGGTAATAAATTTGACAAAATCTAAAGAATTAGAATTCATTCACAGAACAGGACATAAATTGATCAAGGCAAAAGCAGTTATTCTGGCGATGGGTTGTAGGGAAAGAACAAGGTTTAACATTCAGATCCCCGGAACAAGACCCTCTGGTATTTATACCGCCGGAACAGCACAAAACCTGGTAAATTTGCAAAATATTAAAATAGGGAAGAATATACTGATTTTAGGCTCTGGAGATATAGGATTGATAATGGCAAGAAGATTAACCCTGGAGGGAATGAATATCGCAGGAGTTTATGAAATTATGTCCTACACTGCTGGGTTGGAAAGAAACATACAACAATGTCTAAATGATTATAGTATTCCTCTGTTTCTGTCTTCCACCGTTACAGAGATTTTTGGCAAAGGAAGAATTGAAGGTGTCAACATAGGAAAAGTGGATAAAGACCTAAAACCCATAACACATTCGGAAAGATTTGTGAAATGCGATACATTACTTTTATCTGTAGGCTTAATCCCCGAAAATGAGCTTTCTAAGAAAGCAGGGGTAAAGATAACCGATTTTACAGGGGGTGCAGTTGTAGATTCTGAATTGCAAACAAATATAGAAGGAATTTTTTCCTGTGGAAATGTTTTGCAAATTCACGACCTCGCAGATTATGCCAGTTTAGAAGCAAAAAGAGCAGGATACTTTGCAGCGAGATATATAAAATCCAAACAAAAAAGATATAATAGATATAAAATAAATTTTTGTGAGAAAATCAAATATGCATCGCCAAATTATATCGTAGAAAACAAAGAAGCGATTATTGTCTCATTTCGCATCAAAAAACCTGCCAAAAATGTTGTTTTAATTGTCAAGGACAGAGAAAATAATATATTAGTAAAAAAGAAATTCATTAGATTACTCCCTTCGGAGTTGATTCAGATTAAATTAGAAAGAGAGGTTAAGTCCGATATCTATTTGGAAATAGAATGAAAAAGAAGATTGTCTGCACTTTATGTCCCATAGGATGCGAATTAGAGGTTGAAATACAAGAAGGTAAGGTGGTTTCGGTTGAAGGAAGCCTCTGTGAAAGAGGCGTTAAATATGCAAAGGACGAGATAGAAAACCCCACTCGCTGTATTTCCAGTTCCATTCCCGTTCGAGGTGGCAAAAGATATGAAACAGTTTCTGTAAAGACAAGTAGCGCCATACCAAAGGATAAAATCTTTGATGTAATGAATAAAATTAAAAAAATTCAACTGAAAGCACCGATAAAATTGGGGGATATTATTATCAAAAATGTTTTGAACCTGAATGTAGATATTGCAGCAACAAGAAATATAGAAAAGGACAAATCCAAATAAGCATTATTTACAAATTTTGAGGGTTATGATAATATCAAGTGTATGTGAACCATATTTGAATATGAATGAGTTAGGCAATCAATAATATAGGAAATAATCGCTATGGAAACTGATCTAAATAAAATTAGGAATTTATCAAAAGAAAAAGAAGATGAGAATTGGGAATTCCGATCTTTCTTGAAAGGATGTGATATTTCAGAAGAAAAAATAGATTCA
>JAGMDW010000087.1 GCA_023128455.1 Desulfurellaceae bacterium | reverse complement strand
ACAAAAGCCCTTTCCGGAATAGACATAGAGATCAAAGAAGGGGAGTTTGTGGTTATTCTGGGTCCAAGTGGTGCAGGCAAATCAACACTTTTACGTTGTATCAATAGACTCATTGAACCAACATGGGGGAGAATTTTTTTAAACGGAGAAGAAATTACCTCTCTTTCTGGAAAAAAGCTTCTAAAAGCAAGGCAACATATAGGGATGATATTTCAGCAGTTTAATCTAATAAAGAGGCTCTCCGTTTTGCAAAATGTTTTATGTGGAAGACTGGGAGCCGTATCTACTTTACGTAGTAGCTTTTACTCTTTTTCTAAAGATGATACTAATTTGGCTTTGGAATGTTTGAATAAGGTAGGACTTAAGGAATATGCCGCGAAAAGGGCTGATACCTTAAGTGGAGGTCAACAGCAAAGAGTAGCCATTGCCCGAGCTCTGGCTCAAAAACCAAAGGTTATTTTAGCCGATGAGCCTATGGCCTCTTTAGATCCCCACACAGCAAAGGTAATTATGGATTTACTTAAAAAGATAAACCAGGAAGAGAAAATCATAGTAATTGTTAACCTCCATGTGGTGGAATTAGCTAAAGAGTATGCTGACCGGATTATTGGCATATCAAAAGGAAAAGTTGTATTTGATGATGAGCCTCACTTTTTAGATAAGCATTTCAACGCTATCTATTATGAGGAAGAGACAAAAATGGTTAATGCAGATAAAATTCCTGTATCTAATAGGGCAAAACGAGCATGGGCATTAGAAGGAGGAAGGGTTGCCTACGCCCGCTGGCAAATAGGAGAAGGAGGTGATGAAAAAGCAAAAGAAAGAGTTTGAGGGAAGAAGCAGTTAATTTTAGTAACCAGAAAGATTGAAGGAGGTAAAAGAAATGTTGAGTAAAATATGGGCAAGAAGTTTAAGAAGATTGATAAGTAGCCTTTTGTGTTTAGTTATATTAAGTAGCATAAGCACATCTGTTTTTGCTGGTGATAAAATAAAGATTTTAAGATGCGGGCTTATTCCCACAGAATCTGCTACTCAGATGACTGGCCGATGGCAGCCATTTTTTGACCACATTGAGCAATGTTTGAATGTAAAGATCAAGCCTTACAATGCCTCTGATTATGCAGGAATTATTGAGGCAATGAGATTTAAAAAGATTGAGATGGCATATTTTGGCCCAAAATCTTATACGCATGCTCATGAGAGAGCGAATGGATGGGCTGTTGCCAGAGAGCAAATGTTAGATGGCTCAACCGGATACTATGGCATAATCATTACCAAAAGAGGCAGCGGAATAAAAACAATGGGTGATGCAAAGGGGAAAACCTATGCCTTTAACGAACATCCCGCTCGAATTTTCAAGTATTATTTTTATCTTTTGCCCATTATTATTCATTTTCGCACTGGATGGTATATTCTCTCCGATGTTTAACAAGTGACCAAATCGCTCTACTTAGATGTCTTCCCAATGAACGAACAGCCTGATTGTGTTTTTTGCCTTCACCTCGTTTTTTATCATAGTATGTCTTTGATTGAGATACACAAGCATAATGTCTTGCAGCAGCAGTCATCATTGCTGTTTTGGCATGTCTGTTTACCTGTTTTCCTCCTTTAGCTCCTGTATATCGACCAGAGCTGTTATCCAAAGGTGCCATTCCAATGTATCTTGCTAAACTATCTTCTTTACTAAAGCGCTTCATTGTGCCAATTTCTCCAGCCAACTCGGCAGAACATATAATACCAAAACCTGGAATACTCTGGATGGTTTTAGCCAGTTGAGATTGAGAAATTAGCGACTCGATACGAAGCTCAATCTTCTTGATCTTTTCTATAAGCGCCAGCATACGATTGGCATCATCTATAACCATTTCACCAATGATGTCTGAATCTTTCGATAAGCAAGAGTGCTTTTGCCAATTCCTGATAGCCTCTGCATATTTGATGCCGACACCTTTGATCTTCATTAAGCTGGATTTATGCATGCGGATAAGAGCGTTGAAATTATCCCTGCTGGTTAAAAAACTTAGAAACCACATATTATCAACACTTCCTGTTATTTCCACCAATCCAGGCGTAATAGCCTGAAGATCCGAGTGCATACGCCCTATGATTCTAATCTTTTCGTCAACCAATCTGCTGCGTCTGCGCGTAAGAAGCTTGAGATCATGGTTGACTTTAGAGATTTCTACAACCTTATTAAGAACATCTTTGGCTTGCGGAAGCATTGGCTGAAGTCTCATTAATTCTACAATCTTTCTTGCATCAATGGCATCTGTTTTGGCTGGAGATGGAAAGATCTCCTTGAATCTGGCCAGTTTTAGATTGTTAACATTTAACAGTTTCCAACCTTTGTCAATTACCATTGTATCCAACGGTCTTGCCCAACCTCCGTATCCTTCCATGCCGACACTAACTGAAAGATGCAACTTATGAGCATGCTTCTCAACACGAGAGAAGAAGTTTGCAAAGGAATCGGGTTGATGTTCCACATCAAACTGATCCACAAGAACACCATCCGGCGTACCTATTGCCACACGGTGGCAACGAGAACCCACATCAATACCTACCAACAACGAATCCATACAACCTCCTTTGACCTGTTCAAGCAGGGCAAGCTGAGCTAAATCATCATTCGTTGTCTCGTCTATAACACAGAGCCACGATCCTACACTTAGGATTGGCACCATCCCGGAAGACTTCACCGAATGATGGTGTATGGCAGGGGCGGCATTTCGCGAATCGAGCAGAAACAAAATGTCCCGCTGACCCCAAGAGCCACACCCCTACCAACATTTATCTTAGCACACTTGATTAATGTGTGTCATCGTCTAAAATACGATGATA
>JAGMDW010000086.1 GCA_023128455.1 Desulfurellaceae bacterium | reverse complement strand
CTTGATTTGCTTCTGTGGTATAAAGAAACGGGTGAGGTATTCAAATGAAATTAACGGTTCTGGTAGATAACAATACAATTATTGATCAGTATTATTTGGGAGAGCCTGCTGTCTCCTATTGGATTGAGGTGGACAATAAAAATATTCTTTTTGATGTGGGATATTCGGATGTATTTATAAGAAATGCAAAACTATTAAATATAGATTTAGAAAGGACAAATTGTTTGGTTTTGTCGCATGGACATCTTGACCATACAGGGGGGATAGAACCATTTATAGATTTATTAGGTAATAAAACGAGGAATATACAATTGATTGCACATCCAGATGTTTTTGATAGAAAATTTTATGAAGGATTTGGTGATATAGGAACTCGAAAGAGAAAAGATGAGGTAGCAAAATATTTTGATTTAAACTTGTCAAATATGCCGATATGGATAACAAAAAATTTGTGTTTTTTAGGGGAGATTCCCAGAATAAATGATTTTGAAGCAAAAACTCCTCTGGGTGTGGTTATGAAAGACGGAAAAGAAACTCCTGATTATCTAAGGGATGATAGTGCCCTAATTTATAGATCAAAACAAGGTATGGTTATTATTACTGCCTGTTCCCATTCTGGTATCTGTAATATCATTGAATATGCAAAAAAGATTTGTAAAAAACAAAGAATTATAGATATTATTGGTGGATTTCATCTTTTGGATGCAAAGAAAAGTATTTTAAATAAAACTGTTAAATATTTTAAATCCTGTGATATTCAAGATATGCATCCCTGTCATTGCACGGATTTGCAGGCAAAGATTGAATTGGGGAAACATTTTCCTATAAAAGAGATGGGCAGCGGTTTAATCTTGGAATATGGATAAAAAAAGGCAGTGTCAAATAGAATATGAAAAAATATGAAAAACCACAGAAGTCACAGAGTAAATTTAATTCTCTGTGTCCTCCAAAAGAATTTCCTCTAAAAGACATTACAGGAAAAATACAAGAAAAGATTAACCACAACGGTCACAGAGGAACTTTGAGGCAGAAAATTGAGAAAAAAGAAAGCTTCTGTGCTCTCTGTGGTTAGTTTTTTTGACAAATCTGCGATTTGCCGTAAAAACCTTCAAAAAGCTGGAGGTTTTTATGATAATACAATAAAAATAATAAGGAGTAATTCATGAGCAAAGAGAAATTTCACTATCGGGGATTTATATCATTTACATTGACCATTTCATTTTTGGTGATGTGTATATCGGGCGTGGTTTTGTATATATGTCCGACGGGCAAGATTGCACATTGGACTGATTGGAGATTGTTGGGATTGACAAAGGAGAGTTGGGATGCAGTTCATACCATATCTTCCTTGCTGTTTTTGATTGTAGCAATATTCCATCTTTTCTTCTTTAACTGGAGAGCATTTTGGAATTATATAAAAAGGAAAACCCAGGTAGGAATTAGATTGAAAAAGGAATTGGCGATTGCATTGATTTTGAACATTATTATTTTGGTGGGGACAATTGCTTATGTGCCGCCATTTTCCTCCATCATGGATTTAGGTGGGCAGATAAAGGAGTCGTGGGCAGTTAGCAAAGAAGCTCCCCCCATTCCTCATGCAGAACTTATGACATTAAAGGAATTTGCTCAGAAGATTAATATTTCCTTTGAAGAAGTAATGAAAAAACTAAAATCAAAAGGAATAAAAATAGAAGATGAGACCCTGTTGATTAAGGAAATTGCCAAACAAAACAAAATATCTCCCGAACAGCTTTATGAGATGATTAAACCAAAGAATGTTAAAACCCAGAATGAGGCTGAGGGAAGGGGTTATGGAAAGAAAACTCTCAAACAAACTTGTAAGGAGTTGAATATTTCTGTAGATATTGCAAAGACTAAGTTAAAGGAAAAGGGAATACAGGCTAAAGAAGGG
>JAGMDW010000085.1 GCA_023128455.1 Desulfurellaceae bacterium | reverse complement strand
ATTTATGGGGACATTCGTGGGAAATCGATGAAAACAATGATTGGAAAAAGCTGGAAGATATCTTTCGCGAAATAAGCACGGTATTAAAAGAGGTATTGAAGGTGAATAACAGCCAATTGCTTAAATTATACAATGGCAAAATATGAAACAGACAATAAATGTTGTAATTGGCACCCCGATTTATCGTCAAGGGGCATATATCTTAGATAAGTTTCTGGCAAATCAAAAAGAAATCCAGCAAAACTACCCTTCGTCTGAGCTGGTTCTGGCGACCAACGAAGATGACTTCGGCGAGGAATTGAAAAGTCAACTTAGCTTTAGGGAAGTGAGAGGAAAGGTCATATTTTATAAAACTATAAAACCGGACTACGCGCAGAGTAGCGTATGGAACATAGCCTGTGGACAGGAGGCAATACGCCAATACACATTATCACAAACCGAAGCGAGATACCTCCTATTTCTGGATGCAGATATGATCTGTGACCCATTGGTGATAGAGATAATAAAGAAGGAGATATAAGGTCATGATATTGTCTTTAGCGGGTGTCCACTACGAGATTATGGGATAGGACTTGCTGGATCGGGATGCATGATGCTCACCAGGGACACTCTGGAAAATGTTAAGTTTAGATGTATTGAATTCAAGAATGGTGAGGTGATATTTGAGGATAACTTACTTGAAATGGATTTATTTCGGCTAGGTAGCAGGATTAAGAAAGGTTTCTTCTTCGCTATTAGTCACTACATAAGTGAAAATGAGGCTAAAAGTGTTAACCCACAGCCATTAGGGCTGTTTAGAAGCATAACTACATCACGCTTTGTTAGATATATACTTATTAGTGCCAGTATCATCTTGAAGCATGATATATCAGGCAGGCTGTCGCGCCTTGTTTATAAGTTCCTCCCAGAGGTAGGCTCTCATAAAAAATAAAATAGAGAGATAGATGAAAAACAAAACTTTGAATTACAGAAAAACAATGATTATTTTACTTTTTATAGTAATCGCTGGGATAATATACCTATTGTCTATATTCCTTGCCTATCCAATATTTCAAAATGCAAGACTTACTGACCCTCTGGCAGAAATCCACTCGCTATTTCCGCTTTATTATATAGCTATTGTGCTAATCACTCTAACCGGTGTCAGTTGCCTGATATGGCGCATTGAAAACAAATACCTCCATCTTTTGTTGTTGCTGATATTTGCTGCAATGCTTTGGTTTACCCCTTATTATCTCACTGGATTCACAAGGCTACCTGACGGTCCATGGCATGTAGGTGTTGCTTTGCACATACCTAAGGTATTGGGCGGTGATTCAGTTGCTTTTTCAAACTACGCCCGATCCTACCCCGGCTCCTTTATTTATCATTATATCATTTTGAATATTATTGGTGTTATAAAGCCTGCAACATATATAAACAACTTTTTCCCGCTATTTGATGTGCTACTGTTTGTTTTTCTGTGCTATTTATTCATATCCCGT
>JAGMDW010000084.1 GCA_023128455.1 Desulfurellaceae bacterium | reverse complement strand
CTGTGGCTAATATTAATATGAGATTGCTTTGCTATCGCTCGCAATGACTGTGGCTAATATTCTTTCCAGATTCCGTGTCAGGCACGGAATGACAGGAAGAAGAGTGTTATCCTCGTGAAAAAATGTCACCCCGCACACCGATGCGGGGGCGGAATGACAGAAGGAAAGAGTGTCACCCTGCACCTCTGTCATTCCCGCGCACGCGGGAATCTAAATTAAGATTCCAGATATTTTGCTAAAGCAGAATTCCGAAATGACATTTGGTGATACCCCACTGTTTGCGGCGGAGTTATTTATTCTATTGTGTTTTTTGTTAAGAGATGCGAAAAATATAAATAATAAAATTGTAGTTTTGATAGGGATGCCATTGAGTATCTCAGGAAAAAATCCATTCTTTGATAGAAAAAAATAATATATTAGTCATTTTGTTTTTATATAGATTGACCATTTATCTTCTTGACAAAATGGACAAAAATTACTACTATTAAAATGATTAATAATAGGAGGTAAGAATGTTCGTGGCGTCCACCGAACTCAAAAGAAATCTTGGTAAATTTCTAAAGCTTGCAGAAAAACAAGAAATGATAATTATTAAAAGAGGAAAACCTATTGCCAAGCTTGTTCCCATAAAAGAAAGAGAAACACCCATTACTAACACCCTGTTTGGAGTAATTAAAAAGGCAGAAGTTGATCTAAAAAAGGAAAGAGCAGAAAGACTGAAAAAGTATGAAAGTGCTCATTGATACCAATGTTATCCTTGATTTTCTTATTGCCAGAGAACCATTCGCACCGGCAGCAAAGGAAATTATTACTTTAGCAGAGAAAGGCAAAATAGAGGCATTCCTTACTGCTTCAAGCATTACCGATATTTTCTACATCCTTAGAAAATACACTGATAGAGAAAAGGCTAAAGAAGTTTTAAGTCAGCTTTTTGAAATAGTTGATGTCGTTGAGGTTACTAAAGGCGACATAAAAAAAGCACTAAATTTAAACTTGAAGGATTTTGAAGATGCCCTTCAGGTGTGCTGTGGTAAGAAAAAAAAGGTTAATTACATAGTGACCAGAAATGAGAAAGATTTCAGAAATTCGCCTGTAAAGATTATTTCTCCAGCTGAACTTATTAAGCTATTAAAAAGCTGAGGTTTAGTATATGAAAAAGACGATTTATATCTTTTCTGATGGTGAGCTGAAGCGAAAACAGAATACCTTGTTTTTTGAAAACGAGAACGGGAAAAAGTATGTGCCGGTGGAAAATACAGGTGAAATCATGGTTTTCGGAGAAGTAACAATTAACAAACGCATCCTGGAATTTCTCACCCAGAGTGAAATTATTTTGCATTTTTTCAACCATTATGGTTATTATGTTGGCTCTTTTTATCCCAGAGAGCATCTCAATTCAGGATATATGATTTTGAAGCAAGCCGAACATTATCTAAATAAAAAAAAGCGTATAGCTCTTGCTATAAAATTTGTAAATGGGGCAAAAGAAAACATCATTCGTGTGCTTAGGTTTTATGCAAACCGGGGAAAATCTGTTCAACCCGTCCTTGAGAATATAGAAACACTTGCAGAATCTATTTTAAGTTGTTCAGATATTAATGAACTTATGGCTATTGAAGGAAATGTTAGAGAACAGTATTACGACTGTTTTGATGAAATTTTGGATGATGAGCACTTTGTATTTGAAGGAAGGACGAGAAGACCACCTCAAAATAGATTGAATGCCTTGATTAGTTTTGGAAATTCCATTATGTACACCATTGCCTTGAGTGAAATTTATAAAACTCATTTAGATCCTCGCATTGGTTTTCTACATGCAACAAATTTTAGAAGGTTCAGCTTGAATTTAGATATAGCGGAGATATTCAAACCCATTATTGTAGATCGTCTTATCTTCAAGCTTGTAAATAAAAATATCATTAAATCCCAGCACTTTGAAAAAAGATTGAATGGAATAGTATTGAATGAAAAGGGCAGAGAACTGTTTATAAGGGAAATGGACGAAAGACTAAAAACCACACTTAAACACAAAAGTTTGGGGAGAAATGTATCATATAGAACATTAATTCGGCTTGAATTGTATAAAATAGAAAAACATCTAATGAGTGAAGGTGAATATGAACCTTATGTTTCTGGGTGGTAAATGTTTGCAATTCTTGTATATGACATAAATGTGAAAAGAGTGGCAAAAATACTAAAGATATGCAGAAAATATCTTGTATGGGTTCAAAATTCTGTATTTGAAGGTGAGATAACAAAAGCGAAATTGGAAAAGTTAAAAATGGAACTCAAGAAGAAAATAAATGAAAAGGAAGATTCTGTAATAATTTATACTTTCAGGACTACCCGCTACAGCTATCGTGAAATTATGGGATTAGAAAAAGGTGGGCAGGATATAATCCTATAAATTTAAATTCGTCCCGTCTATGTATAATAATGCAAAAATCCCTGGGAATAGACGAACACGGGTTTCTTGCTTTTACAGCAAAATATTGATATACAGAGATTGTAAATGTCGCTCTTTGAAAATTTAGCATCGCATAACTGTAGGAATGCGATGGATTTTTACTCTACCTATGAGGAAT
>JAGMDW010000083.1 GCA_023128455.1 Desulfurellaceae bacterium | reverse complement strand
TTTCTTTCAAATTGCAGTATTTTTTTTATGCATACCTCCAGATTGTGTGAGGATTTTATATTATTTTCCTCTTCGGAATTTCGGTTTTTAGAACTTCCCGATGCATTTTGCACCGGCTCCAGTATGATGCCTCAGAAAAAGAATCCCGATGCATTGGAACTCATCAGAGGGAAAACGGGAAGAATATATGGAAATCTTACTTCACTTTTAGTAACCATGAAAGGATTGCCCCTTTCCTATGATAGAGACCTCCAGGAAGACAAAGAATGCATATTCGATTCCGTAGAAACAACGATAGATGTTTTGAACATTTTCAACTCTTTATTGCCAAAGGTTTTATTGCGTAAAGAGAGAATGAGGGAGGCGATGGATGAATTCATCATCGCTACAGACCTTGCGGATTATCTGGTGAGGAAAGGACTTGCCTTCAGAAATGCCCACCGGGTTGTAGGGAACATTGTCTCTTTTTGCGAGCAGAATAAAAAGCATTTAAAACAGCTTAAAATAGGTGAAATGAAGGATTTTTCTCCCCTGTTTGATGAGGATATATACAATGTGTTTGATGTTAAAAAATCCATAGATAATCACACCTCTTATGGAGGCACAGCGAAAACAAGCGTAGAGAAGATTATTGATGAAATTAAAAGGGAAAGAAAAATAAGGGAAGAGGGCAAGATAATTAATTGTCCCAGATGCAATTATCCGGTTAGAGTCTATGAAAATCCTATACCTACAGTGGATATTATCACTGAATTTAAGGGCGGAATAGTGCTCATAAAGAGGAAAAATTATCCCTACGGATGGGCAATACCTGGCGGATTTGTAGAATGGGGTGAGTGTGCAGAAGATGCGGCGATAAGAGAAGCGGAAGAAGAAATAGGCTTAAATGTAGAATTAAAGGATATTTTAGGCGTTTATTCAAATCCCAATAGAGATCCGCGCGGCCATACCGTATCCGTTGTGTTTGTAGCAAAGGGAAAAGGAACTTTAAGGGCAGAAGATGATGCCATAGAAGCCATGATATTCAAAAAAGATAAAATTCCGGATAAAATGGCTTTTGATCATAAAAAGATTCTTAGTGATTATTTTGAGAAATATGCTCCTTCAAAACATTGATGGTATATACAAAAACATAAATATCATTGGTAAGTATGAAGAGAGAAATGAGTTCGCCAATTTAAATGTAAGCATTTTAACAAAAGTTCTGTTGAAAAATAGGAATGTTTCTTATGAACATGCTGAATCTTTTTTCCATCCTGCATTGAAGGACATGTCTTCTCCCTTTTTGTTGCCTGATATGGAAGAAGGCGTAGAACGAACTATACATGCCATAGAACATAATGAGGGAATACTCATCGTGGGAGATTATGATGTAGATGGTTTGTCTTCAACCGCATTGCTTGTAAATTTTTTCAATGAGATAGGGAAAAGTACAAGCTGGTATATTCCAAAAAGAGAAGAAGGATACGGCATAAATAGAAACAGCGTAGATTATGCAGAGGAAACAGGTTGTGGCCTGATTATTGCAGTAGACAACGGGACAAATGCCTTTTTAGAAATAGAATATGCGCAAAACAAAGGAATAGATGTTATCGTGATTGATCACCACAAACTTAGGGGAGAAGATTTGAATTGCGTGTTGATCAATCCTCAAAGAAAAGAAAATAGATTTCCTTTAAGGGATTTGGCTGCAGTGGGTGTTGCATTTTGTTTTATTGTTGCTTTAAGAATAAATCTGAGGCAAAGAGGTTATTTCAAATCAAGAGAACCCAATTTAAGAAAATATTTAGATATGGTAGCTCTGGGAACAATGGGAGATATGGTGCCCCTGATCAAGGAGAATAGATTGTGGACAATCTACGGTATGGATGAAATGGAGAGGGGTAATCGTGTAGGCATAAAAATGTTAAAGAAGTTGTGTAATGCTTATCGCTTTAGAGGGGGCGATAAATATTTTTCTCATATACTAATCCCTCACATTAATGCCGCAGGAAGAATGGATTTACCCTCCCTTTCTGTTGAACTGCTTACCTCAAGTGATGAGGAAGAGAGTGTCAGGTTGGCAAAAAAGCTGGTCGAATTAAACAAACTTCGGCAAGATATACAGAAAAATATAATGAAGGATATAAGTAAACACATTGATACAAACAATGCGGCTATTGTTCTTTCCTCCTCCCAATGGCATAGAGGTATTATTGGGGTAGTGGCAAATCAAGCCACTTACCGATATGGAAAACCTGCCGTTATCATCTCCAAGAATAAACCTTTGAGTGTAGGTTCGGGCAGGAGTGGGAATGGATTTAATATGTTTGAAGCGATGGAAGAGATGAATACATTCTTAGAGAAATTTGGGGGACATGAGAAAGCAGTGGGCTTAACCATAAAAACAGAAAAGATAGGAGATTTTGCAGAGGGATTTACGAAATTGGTACAAAAACATACATTTCACTCTTCTGTAGATGTGGACTGCGAGATAAAACTTGATGTATTTGAAAAAAAGACACTCAGGGAAATTGCACGGATGCAGCCTTTTGGAAAGGGCAATCCATCCCCTCGTTTTCTCACTAAAGCGAAAATCGTAGTTGCAAATAATAAAATACACATTTTGCAGAAAGAAAAACTGTGGAGTGCATACATAAAAAAGTCTTCAACAAAGAATATGAAACAAGATAAAATGTATTATATTCTTTTTAGTCCACAGCTGAATTTCCCGTTTTTCAATATAGAAGAAATATTCGAGGAGAATTGAATGAATATAGAAGATGCGGTTCAAGAGCAAATACGGGTAATAAAGAGAGGAACGGTAGAACTCATCGAGGAACAAGAACTGAAACAGAAGTTGAGAGAATCTATACAGAAAAACAAACCCTTGAGAATAAAGGTGGGATTTGATCCTACGGCACCCGACATTCATCTGGGTCATGTGGTTTTATTGAATAAATTGAAGCAATTTCAGGACTTAGGACATACAGTCTATTTTATTATTGGTGATTTTACAGGGATGATTGGTGACCCATCGGGAAGAGATAAAATGAGAACACCACTTTCCGAAAAAGAGGTAAAGGAGAATGCAGAGACATACAAAAATCAGGTATTCAAAATATTAAATCATGAGAAAACAGTTGTCTTATACAACAGCGAATGGTGCAGCAAACTTTCTGCCAAAGAGATAATCAAACTTTCTTCTAAAATGACGGTAGCAAGAATGTTAGAGAGGAATGATTTTGATAAGAGATTTAAAAGCAATATCCCTATTTGTATACATGAATTTCTCTATCCCCTGCTGCAAGCTTACGATTCCGTGCACATTGAAGCCGATGTAGAGATGGGAGGAACGGATCAAAGATTCAATCTGCTTGTAGGGAGAACCTTACAAAAAGATTACGGGCAGAAGCCGCAGATTGTAATAAACATGCCCCTTTTAGAAGGATTGGACGGCGTGCGGAAGATGAGCAAAAGTTTGGGAAATTATATAGGTATTACAGAATCTCCAGAAGAAATCTATGGAAAAATTATGTCTATCTCCGATGAGCTTATGTGGAAGTATTATGAACTCTTAAGTGAAAAAGACATGCAAGAAGTTGAGAATATGAAAGAAAATTTACATCCGAAAGAGGCAAAGAGTATTTTAGCTTTAGAGATAGTGAAGAAATTTTACTCTATGAAAGAGGCAGAAAAAGCAAAACAATATTTTGATACGATGTTTGTGTTTAGAGAAACACCGCAGGAAATAGAAACGGCGGAGATAAAATCAGAAGAAGATGTGTGGATATGTCGTCTTTTAAAAAATATAGGTCTTTGCAGTTCTACATCCGAGGCAAGAAGATTGATAGAAAGCGGCGCGGTAAAAATCGATGATAAACGAGTAGGAGATATAGACAAACACCTTTCTCCAGGAATAGAATTCACAATAAGGGTGGGGAAAAAACGCATAAAGAAGGTAAGGATTTTTAAATGATTCTGGTAGTGGATATAGGTAATACCCATACGGATATTGGAGTATTTGATGGGGATAAATTATACCATTCAACCATCTCTACCCATTCGGAGAGAACAAGAGATGAGTATTGCGTCTTCCTTCGTGAGATATTTAATCTGCATAAATTTAAAAAGCGCATTGCAGGGGCTATTATGTCCAGTGTTGTCCCTCAAACCACGCAGGATATGTCGAAAGCAATAAATATCTTATTTAATGTAGATGTTGTTCAGGTAGAACCAGGCATTAAAACGGGGATAACTATAAAATACGACAATCCAAAAGAGGTGGGTGCAGACAGAATTGTAAATGCTGTAGCAGCATATAGTGAATTTAAAACAAATCTTATCATCATTGATTATGGTACTGCAATTACCTTTGATGTGGTATCTGATAAAGGAGAATATATAGGAGGAGCAATTTCTCCCGGTATTTCTATTGCCTCAGAAGCATTGAGTGAAAAAACAGCTAAATTACCCAAAGTGCCGTTAGTTATTCCTCCTTCTCCTATAGGGAAAAACACTACTGCCAGTATTCAGGCCGGATTAGTGTATGGATATATTTCAATGGTAGAAGGTATGATTAAAAGAATAAAGAAGGAAATAAATGATGAAACCGTAGTGATAGCTACTGGTGGACAGGCAAGATTCTTTCATCGTTGTATTTCCTCCGTCGATCACTTAAGACCGCATCTTACTCTCTATGGATTAAAGATATTATACGAGAAGAATAAATGAAGATTTGTATTATTGGAGGAGGTTCGTGGGGCACAGCCCTGGCTAATCTTTTAGCAAAGAAAAATTACGATGTTTCGCTGTATATAAGAAATAAAGAACTGCTTGAAATATTAAATGAAAAGAGAATTAATGAGATATATTTGCCTCAAATAAAGCTTTGTTCTCAATTAAAGTTTATATCTTCTGTAAAAGAATGTTTGTCTTATACAGAAATTGTGGTTTTGACGGTGCCTGTTCAATTCTTAAGAGAAGCACTTTTAAAGATAAAAGATTATGTAACAAAAAAGCATGTATTTATAAACTGCAGTAAAGGCATTGAAAAACAAACATTATATTTTCCATCGGATATTGTGGAACAGATATTAAATGTAAAGAATTTTGCTCAGTTGTCAGGTCCAAATTTTGCTCGGGAGGTGGCTATGGAATTGCCTACTGCTACCGTGATTGCCTCTTATGATATGAATTTAGCAAGAGAGCTACAGTATATCTTTTTTACGCCCTATTTCCGCACTTATACCTCAGACGATGTTTTGGGCGTGCAGTTCGCGGGGGCGTTGAAGAATGTGATTGCCATTGCCTGCGGCATATCGGATGGACTGCGTTTAGGTGAGAATGCAAGGGCGGCTTTAATCACCAGAGGACTGGCAGAGATAAAAAGATTGGGCAAAATCCTGGGCGCTAAAGAGGAAACATTTATGGGTCTTTCCGGTATCGGAGATTTAATCCTCACCTGCACTGGAAACTTAAGTAGAAATAGAGATGTAGGGTTAAAATTAGGCAGAGGAGAAAAACTATCTCATATTATTCAAAATTTGGTTATGGTGGCTGAAGGTATAGATACCACCAAAGCAGCTACTAAATTAGCAGAAAAGCATAATGTAGATATACCCATCACATCTGCAGTCTATAATATTCTATACGAAGATAAAAAACCGTTTCAGGCTTTATCGGAGTTGATGAGAAGACCTTTGAAAAAGGAATAACTTTATAATCTCTGGTATAATAAATATAGGTAAAGAAATAATAATCATAAACAACCAATCATTTAAAGAAAGAGCTACAGTGTGAAACATCTTTTGCATGAACGGCACATAGACAACAGCGATTTGCAAGCCAATACTAAGTAGCCATGCCCAGATGAACCAGGGATTGCTGAACAAGCCTACCTTTGTTAGAGGCATCCTTAATGAGCGGAAGTTCCAGATGTTTACCATCTCTAAGATAACAATACCGGTGAAAGCCATTGTGCGTGCCTTTTCTATGCTGATTTCAATGAAGTGGTGAAAGAAAAATAGTGTGCCCATAGCAACAAGGATACCCAGGGACAGGATAACAAAGAGTGCTGACTTATTTAGTATTCTTGCTTTGGGAGAGATGGGTGGTCTTTCCATTATGCCGCTTTCCGCCGGTTCTATTCCCAGTGCGGTAGCAGTAAGCCCGTCGGTGACCAGGTTTACCCACAGAATCTGTGCCGGTAGCAGGATTAAGGGAGCATTCATCAACACATTGATAAAGATGGCTATAACCTCACCTACATTTGAGGAAAGTAAAAACCGCACAAATTTTTGAATGTTAAAATACTGGTGTCTGCCTTCCTCGACGCCGGCGACGATAGATACAAAGTTATCATCTGTCAATATAACATCTGATGCTTCTCTTGCCACATCTGTCCCTCTCAATCCCATGGCAATGCCCACATCTGCCTGTTTCAATGCTGGTGCATCGTTTACACCATCTCCTGTCATAGCCACAATATGTCCCATGCCCTGCAAGAGTTTGACAATACGCAGTTTGTGTTCAGGCATTACCCGTGCAAATATCTTTGTTTTGTTAAATGCTTTTTTCAATTCTTCGTCTGTTAGTTTCTCCAACTCTCTTCCTTCCATAACATCTTTTGTTTCCAGTCCTATCTCATCTGCCACTGCCTTTGCTGTCAAAGCCGCATCCCCTGTGACCATATAAACATCTATGCCTGCTTTCTTTGTCTTTTCTATTGCTTCTTTTACCTCAGCTCTGGCAGGATCTATAATGCCTACAATGCCTGTTATCACCAGATCCTTTTCTACTACTTCTTCTTTTAAAGGAACATTTTTATCCAACTTTCTGTAGGCGATGGCTAATGTTCTCAAACCGCCCTTAGCTAAACTTTCTGCTTTATTTAACCATTCCTCTTTTTTAGACTTATCCATTTCTTTTAATCCTTCTCTACCTTCAACAAATGATGAACGGGAGATGATTACCTCAGGTGCGCCCTTTACCCAGGCAATTCTTTCTTTTCCTTCTGTTACCACTGTCATCCGTTTTCTTATGGAATTGAAGGAAAATTCCGTAAGTAACCTGTAAGAAGGAAGAGTAATACTGCTTTTTTTGGCTAAGACAGCAAGGCTTCCTTCCGTGGGTTCACCAATCAATATCCATTCACCATCTTTTTCTTCTATCGTAGAGTGATTGCAGATAAGGGAAGAGGTAAAGAGTTTTTTCAAGTGATTAAAAAAAAGAGGTTTAATCTCTTTGCCATTTATAAAGAATTGTCCCTTTGGCTCATAGCCTTCTCCAGAAACATCTATCTGTTCTTCGTCCGTAGTTATTTTCCTTACTACCATCCGATTTTGAGTGAGAGTGCCTGTTTTATCAGTGCAGATTATGGTAACAGAACCCAGGCTTTCCGAGGAATGAAGCCTTCTGATAAGAACATGCCTCTTTACCATACTCCTTACGCCCAGAGCTAAGGTTATGGTGACTACTGCGGGCAATCCTTCGGGAATGGCGGCTACCGCCAACGATATACCTACCAAGAACATCTCTAAGGGGGGTTTGCCAAAAAAAATGCCTACCAGAGCTACAATAGAAGAAATTACAATACAAACTACACCTAACTGTTTTGCTAAAACGGATAATTTTTTTTGCAGAGGAGTTTTCTCTTTGCCTATGGCTTGTGTAAGGCGGGCAATTTTCCCTATCTGGGTAAACATGCCCGTTTTTACCACAATGCCTTTTCCCCAACCATCTACGACCAATGTGCTCATAAAGGACATGTTTTTTTGTGCAAAGATTTCTGTTTCTTTGGCAATTCTCTCCTCATCCTTTAAAATAGCAATAGACTCACCAGTAAGTATGGATTCATCTACTCTTAAATTATTTAACCCAAACAGTCTAATATCTGCCGGAACTTTATCTCCTGCTTCTATGATTACCACATCGCCGGGAACGAGTTCTCTTGAGTCAATTATTCTTTCTTTCCCTTCTCTGATTACTCTGCTTTTAGTTATAGCGATCTTTTTTAGGGCTCTAATGGCTTTTTCTGCTTTTATATCTTCTACAAAACCTAAAATAGCGTTTAAAACAACAATGGCTAAGATGGTTACTGCATCTACGTGTTCACCAACAAAAAAGGAAAAGAGGGCTGCAACAAAAAGAATAATGATTAAAGGACTGGTAAACTGGCTCAGTATTACCTTCCAGAGAGGCGTTTTTTTCTCTTCCTTTAATTCATTTTTTCCATAGATTTTAAGATATTTTTCAGCATTTTCTTGTGTGATACCTTTCTTGTTAGATTTAAGTATAGAAAAAATATTTTCTATACTTTTCTGATAGAATTTTTCTTCTTTCATAGAACTATATAATTACCAGAACAGGCACTTTGGAAAATTCTATGACCCGTTCTGTCACGCTTCCGGTGAGAATGCGGCGTGCCCCTTTTTTCCCCAATCTTACCATTATGATAAGGTCTACATTGTATTCTAATGCTACATTCAGGATTATTTCATGTAGATACCGGTAGAGATAAATGGTCAGCTCTTTGGGGGAGGACACCTCTGGCATTCCTTCTCCATAAATTGTAGTTCGGAGATAGGTTAATAACTCTTCAAGATTTTTGGTGGAAATTAGAATGTGATAATCTTCAGAGGTGAGAAAACGGCTCTTTATTGCTCGGACCTTTGCATTTATGTAAGAGTATTTAAGAGCTTTTCCAATCATAGGTTAAGAAGCCTGTTTATACAAAAATTTACCAGCTTTTCTTTTTTAGTTTGCTGCTTTTGTCTCAGTTTTTCTATTTGGATTTTGCCTTTCTTTGTTTCTTCCACTTGATATTCTGCTTCTTTTATCCTGTCTTGAGCAGTTTTTCTTGCATTTTGCAGGATTTTGTCCGCTTCTTGTTTTGTTAGTTCTACCTTTTGCCTAACTAATTCATCGGTTTTTAAGACTTTTTCTAAATCTGGGGTCATGTAATTTA
>JAGMDW010000082.1 GCA_023128455.1 Desulfurellaceae bacterium | reverse complement strand
CATACAGATGCCAGAGATAAATGGACTCAGTCTCCTTTCTCATATTAGAAAAGAGAGATTGGGTATTGAAGTGATTATTATAAGTGGCTATCGTGATGAAAAGAAGGTAATTGAGGCTATCCGCCTGAAGGCGAGGGATTACCTAAAAAAACCCATTTCTCTAAATGAATTGGATACAGTGGTAATCCAGGTGGAGGAACTGTTTAAAAAACAGGAGCTTTACAATATTTTGGTGGTAGATGATGAGAGGGAACTGGCAAGGCTTGTTAAACGAGAACTGGAAAAGGAAGGATGGAGAGTAAAAGCAGCATACAGTGCAGAGGAATGTCTGAATTGTTTTAAGAAAAATAAGGTTGATGTGCTGATTACTGATATCAAGATGCCAAACATGGATGGTCTGGAGATGCTGGAAAAATGCAGGGAAATTACAGATGATTTTGTATCCATTATCATTACCGGTCACGGTGACTATGAAAAGGCTATAAATGCTTTGAAATTAGGTGTCTTTAATTATTTGAAAAAGCCTTTTTCCTTAGATGAACTCATTATCTCTGTAAAGGAAGGAATTGAACAGCTTAATATTCATCGGTTTAAAAAGGTAGGCAGGAAATGAGAGTACTTGTGGTTGATGATGAGATAGAAATCTGTCAGCATTTAAAGAGAGAATTGGAAAAAGAGGGTTATAGTGTTGATTATGAAACTTCATCTTCTCATACTCTAAAAAAATTAAAGGAAGCAAAAAAAAGCAACAAACCATTTCATCTCTTGCTTCTCAACATACAGATGCCAGAGATAAATGGATTCATCCTGCTAAGGAAAATCCGGAAGGAAAAGATAGATGTAGAGGTTATTATAATCACTGGTTACGGTGATGAAGAGAAAGCAATAGAATCCATGCGTCTGGGAGCAGTGGATTTCTTAACAAAACCTATCTCTTTAAAAGAATTGAGCATGGTTGTGTTTCGTATTCAGCAGAGAAGAGCAAATAGAGAACCTGCAAAAGAGCGCATTTTGATAGTGGAAGATGAGAGAGAGTTATGCCGCCATCTGAAGCGGGAACTGGAAAAAGAAGGATGGAGAGTGGATGTCGCCTATGATGGTACAGATGGCTTGGAATTTTTTAAAAGCAGTCATATAGATGTCGTTGTAGCAGATATCAAGATGCCGAAGATGGATGGTCTGGAGATGCTGGAAAAATGCAGGGAAATTAGTAATGATTTTGTATCCATTATCATTACCGGTCACGGTGACTATGAAAAGGCTATAAATGCTTTGAAATTAGGAGTGTTCGATTATTTGAAAAAACCCTTTTCCTTAGAGGAGTTTATCACTTCTGTAAAAAGAGGGATAGAATTTCTCTATTTGCATAGGGGGCTTTCTGCCCGTGAGAGAGAATTAGAGATAGAAACTGCGATAAAAGAACATTATGCCCGTGACATGGAGAAGATGGTTGAAAAGAAGACAAAGGAGTTAGAACAGAGTTATAAAAAACTAGAAAAAATCATGGAAGAGGTCATAAACGCCATGGCGCTTATGGTAGAGATGAGAGACCCTTACACTGCTGGACATCAGCGCAGGGTAGCTGATCTTGCATGTGCTATTGCTGAAGAAATAGGACTTTCTAAAGAGAGGACTAACTGGGTTCGGATAATGGGAAGTATCCATGATATTGGCAAAATTTCTATTCCTATCGCTATTTTAAGTAAGCCAGGTCAAATAAGTGAGATTGAATTCAATATGATCAAAACCCATTCTCAAGTAGGTTATGAGATACTAAAGAATATAGATTTTCCGGCACAGATAGCACAAACTATACTTCAACACCATGAGAAAATGGATGGTTCTGGTTATCCAAATGGTCTCAAAGGTAAAGAGATTATGTTGGAAGCAAGGATTTTGGGTGTGGCTGATGTGGTTGAGGCTATGT
>JAGMDW010000081.1 GCA_023128455.1 Desulfurellaceae bacterium | reverse complement strand
AATTATTCTGAGGCAAAAGAAAAAAATTTAGCCACTGGATTCCCGCGTGCGCGGGAATGACAAAGGAAAAAGGAATTCTGAAGCAAGAAAGAATATTAGCCACAGATAAACACAGATTGGACGGAAGAAGAAAGAATTTTAGCCACTGGATTCCCGCGTGCGCGGGAATGACAGAAAAGAGAGTGACGGTCTTTTCCTTGTCATTTCGTCCTCGCATCAGTGTGCAGGGCGACATGCTATTTCCTCTGTCATTCCGCACCTGATGCGGAATCTGGATTCCCGCATTCGCGGGAATGACAGAAAAAATAAAATTATTTATATTAATCTGTTTACCCCGTGTAGTAGCTTGCTATACTACACGGGGTCTTAATCATAAACGGCATTAGGAAATCTGCGTTAAAAAATCCAAGTAAAAATGCGTTAAGAAAATAATATGTCTGAGCTGAAAGCGAGTTTATTATTTTTAGCATTTTCACGAAGAATTTTAGCTCATTTTGCGCAGCCTTGATTTTTTCTTTGGTTCTAAACGGATTTACTTGATAAGCGCTTTCAGTGTTTGCAAGTAATTTTACAAAGTAAAATTACTTGACAAATACTATTTTTCCCCATATGGTGGGTATAAGTGGGGGGAAGTGGGAGAAATGTTCCGCGGAAGATATGAACATACGATAGACGAGAAAGGAAGAGTTAATATTCCTATCAAGTTCAAAAAGGAGATACCCAGAAGCAGTACAGTTATACTCACTTTTTTTGATAGATGTGTTTATTGCTACCCTTTAAAGCAGTGGAAAAAAATAGAAGATAAGGCAAGCAACCTCCCTATAACCAGTCAACCGGCACGTAGGTTTAAAAGGATATTCTTTTCAGCGGCAATAGATGTTCAAGTTGATTCTCACAGACGTGTTCTTATTCCCTCTTTATTGAGAAATGATGCAGGCATAGAGAAGGAAGCAGTGTTTATCGGTAATTTAGATCATGTAGAGTTGTGGGCAAAGGAACGCTGGTATGAGGAAATTAAAGAGCTGAGAAAAAACGAGGAAAAGATAATGGAGGAACTTTCCAAATTGGGAATCTTTTAAAAAACCACATACCAGTGATGGTTGAGGAGGTGATGAATATTCTCCAGCCAGAGAGTGGAAACATATATGTAGATGCAACCATTGGATATGGCGGGCACGCAGAGCATATTTTAGAACTTTCTTCTCCCAATGGCGTGGTTGTTGGCATGGATAGAGATGAGGAAGCTATAAAGTGGGTCTTGACTGAGATTAAACCACGATGGGGAGAGAGGCTGATCGTAAAACATGGAGATTTTTCAAAGATGGGTCAAGTGCTTCATAAACAAGGGGTAGAAAGAGTAGACGGAATTTTGATGGATTTGGGCATGTCTTCCTGCCAGGTAGAGGATGCAGAAAGAGGATTTAGTTTTAGATTTGACGGACCATTGGATATGCGGATGGACAGGAGACAGTCTCTCACCGCAGCCGAAATTGTGAATAGATGGGATGAGAAAAATATAGCAGATATTTTGAGAACATACGGGGAAGAGCGCTTTGCAAGACGAATTGCCAGAGATATTTTGGAGTGCAGAAAAAAGAAGAAGATTACAACTACGAAACAATTGGTGGAAGTTGTAAAAAAGTCTATACCACATAGGTTTTGGGGGAAAATACATCCTGCGACGCGTACCTTTCTGGCTTTGCGTATTGTGGTAAATGACGAGATGAAAAATCTTGAAAAGGGATTAAAAGAAGGAATAAATCTCCTAAAAAGCGGGGGACGATTGTGTGTTATTTCTTTTCACTCCCTGGAAGACAGGATTGTAAAACAAACCTTTAGAAAGAATCTTAGCGAAGGTATTGCAAAACTAATATCAAAAAAACCCATTTTACCCACGAAAGAAGAAATAGTGAAAAACAGAAGGGCGAGAAGCGCAAAGCTGAGATGGTTGGAAAAGACATAGGAGGATAACATGACTGGAGATTATGCTGTGTTATTAGGAAGAGAATTGGTTTGCGAAGATAAGGAACAACAAAAACCTATCGCCTTGCCACTTTTCTATTTATGCGTTGTATTTCTGGTTTTTGCTGTCTTGTCCGTAAATTTTTATCAAAACATGAAGATAAGTACTCTAAAGTGGGAGATTACGAATACTGCATCCCTCATTAAAGATAATGATAACGCCTTAGCTTTTCTTAAATCTAAATATGCAAAGAAGAACTCATCTATGCTTGTTTTCTCCAAACTGAGCAAGTTGGGCATGAAGCCTGGAAATGTACAGATTGTCTGTCGATGAAAAGAAATCGGCTTGGGTTTTTAGCCATTGGCATAGGCTGCTTCTTCGTGCTTTTTTTATTTAAGGTGGGATATGAACAAATTGTAAATTATAGGCAAAACAACCTTTTGTGGAAAAAGAGGTTGATTCGTTTTGTTAAGATTGAGGGGAAACGAGGGAAAATTCTTGATGTTAAAGGTCAAATGTTGGCGTTTAATATTCCTTTTTATTCTGTGTTTGCAGACCCATTCACCTTTAGTGCGGATAAGAAAAACTTAGTCTTACTTTCTCGTGCTCTTGGAATAAATAAGAAAAAACTTCTTTCACAATTGGAATCAAGCAGACGATTTGTGTGGTTGAAGAGAAATGTAACAAATAAAACACTGGAAAAACTAAAAGGTTTGAATATTAGGGGAGTGGGAGTGGTTGATGGGTATAGACGGTTTTACCCGGAAGGTAATGTTGCTTCTCGTATTATAGGATTTTGCGATGTAGATAACGAAGGATTAGAAGGAATAGAAAAGGAATACAATGACTATCTTTGTCCAAAATGTTTGCATATAGAGGCATTTATGGGAATGAAAGGTATTTTGTCAAGGAAGGATGATTTTTATGATACTATGAATGGTGCGGATGTGTTTCTCACTATAGACGAGAATGTGCAGTCTTTTGTTCGGCAAACATTAAAAAAGGCAGTGGAGGAAAACGGGGCAAAAAAGGCTCTATGTATAGTTATGAAACCAGAAGGTGCAATTGTTGCTTGTAGTACCTTCCCCGATTTTAACTTGAATTTGCGTAGTGCTTATTCATATAGTAAGCAGAGAAACAGTGCATTTCTTGATGTGTGGGAGCCGGGATCTATATTCAAGTTGGTTAGCTTAAGTGCAGCTATAGGTACAGGTAAGGTAAAAAGGGACAAGATGTTTACCTGTGGAAGCATGAGAGTGGGCAAACATATAATACATGATGTTTATAGATACGATGAGTTGAGTTTTGACGATGTTTTCGTTAAATCCAGTAATATAGGAGTGGTTAAGGTGGTGTTTGATGTAGGCAAAAAGAGGTTTTACGATTATGTTGCGAGGTTTGGTTTTGGCAGGAAAACAGGTGTAGATTTCCCAGGCGAAGCCCGGGGGTTGATAAGAGATGTTACCTCCTGTTCTGATATTAATCTGGCAAATATGGCTTTTGGTCAAGGTATTGCTGTTACAGGGATTCAACTTTGTTCAGCATTTTCTATCATAGCTAATGGTGGCTTTAAAATAAAGCCTTATTTGGTAGAAAAAATAGTTTCACCAGAAGGAACTGTTTTATATAAAGCTTACAAGAAAAAGGAGAGAATTTTAAAACAGAGCACGACACAGGCGGTAAAAGAGATATTAGAAAAGGTAGTAGAGAAAGGAACTGGGAAAAGGGCAAGAATTTCCGGCTTCAGAATAGCAGGGAAAACAGGTACGGCGCAGATACCCGGCAAAGGAGGATATGGAAAGGAAACTGTTTCATCGTTTGCCGGTTTTTTCCCAGCGGAAAACCCTCAATTTGTCGTTCTTGTTTCTTTCTTTGAGCCTCAAGTGAGACCAAGTTACGGTGGTGTAATAGCTGCGCCGGTATTTAGAGATATTGCCCAGATGTTGATAGGTTATGAAGGAATTTCTAAAGAATGGAATTAAAGAAACTGCTTCAAGGTATTAAATATAAAAAAGCTGTATTTATCGATGGAGGAAAACAGATAGGACATATTCGCTATAATTCCAAACGGGCAAAAAAGGGAGATATCTTTGTTGCTATAAAGGGTTTTAGAAATGATGGAAATACATTTGTTTCTGAAGCTTTAAAAAATGGGGCTCAGGTAATCGTTACGGAAAATTGCTACAGGTGTAATTTTCCTTGTATAGAGGTGGAAGATGCACGGGCAAGCCTATCCCATCTTTCTGCAAACTACTTTTCCCATCCTTCAAAGAAGTTAAATATTGTAGGTATTACCGGTACAAATGGCAAAACGACAACGAGTTTTTTGGTAGCCTCTATGTTTAAACAAATAGCTAAAACAGGCATCGTGGGTACAACAGGGTATTTTTATGATGGGATAAAGGAAGAAGCATTTGTGACTACGCCGGAATCTTTAGATTTGCAGAGATTATTCTATGACATGCTTGGCAGGGGAGTGAGTTATGTTTCCTTGGAAGTCTCTGCACACGGGATAACGCTTCATCGCTTGCAGGATGTAGATTTTAAAGTAAAGGTATTTACCAATGTTTCTCAAGATCACTTAGATTTTTATAAATCTCTGGAAAACTATGCAAAGGCAAAAATTTCCTTTTTTGATGAGGGAACAAAGGCAGTGGTAAATACGGATGATAGATGGGGAAGAGAAATAGCAAGAAGGACACATATTACAAGCTATGGTTTTGATAGACTATGTGATATACATCCTATTTCTTTTGCATCTGATATTCATGGCATTAAGGCAGATATTTTTACTCCTGATGGGAAAATTTTTGTGAACAGTCCATTAATTGGAGAGTATAATCTGTATAATATAATGGCGTGTATCGGCGTGGGCTTGTGTATGGACATAGATTTTGCTACAATAACGAGGGGTATTTCTGATTTAAATGATGTTCCAGGAAGGATGGAACACTTCTTTTTAAAGGGTGTGAATTTTTTTGTTGATTACGCTCATACGCCAAATGCTCTGTGCAATGCCTTGTCTGCATTAAAAAAAATAAAGAAAAATAGATTGATCGTTGTCTTTGGTGCAGGAGGAGATAGAGACAAGAAAAAAAGACCTTTGATGGGGGATGTTGCATCTGATCTTTCCGATCTGATCATTCTCACCTCTGATAATCCGCGCAGCGAAGATCCGCAGGCGATTATTGATGATATAATGTATGGGATAAAGGATAAAGAAAAGGTCATAGTGGAATCGGATAGAAAAAATGCAATGAAAATAGCCGTAGATACGGCAAGAGAAGGAGATATTGTCCTTGTTGCAGGTAAAGGTCATGAAACATATCAGATTATCGGGGAAAAGAGAAATCCCTTTGACGACAGGGAAGAGTTGAAGGAAGTTTTATATGATTAGCTCCAAGATTGACAGAATAGTAAACGGCAAGATGTTAAATATAGAAGATGATTTGCCTCTAAAAGAGATAAAGATTGATTCGCGTAATGTGGGGGTAGGTGACTTATTCATTGCTTTAAAAGGAAAATATAAAGATGGACACGATTTTATTCCCCAAGCCATAGAAAAAGGGGCAAGAGCGGTAATTTCTGAAAAGCCCATAGATGATACACCCTGTATAGTTGTGGAGAGTTCACAGAGTGCTTTAATGAAACTGGCTAATTTCCATAGAATTCGGTTCAACATTCCCATAATAGCTGTTTGCGGTAGTGCAGGCAAAACCACGACAAAGGAACTTATCTATTCTATCTTGAAATATCACCTGGGTAATGTGCACAGGAATTTTCTCAATGAAAACAATATTATTGGTGTATGTAAAACATTGTTGGGGTTAAAAGAACATCACCGAGCATTGGTGATAGAGCTGGGCAGCAATGCACCTGGCGAAATTGAGATGCTTTCTCGTATTGCGAGACCTACTCATGCAGTAATCACTAATATTAAAGGGGTGCACTTAGAAGGTTTTGGCAATATAAATGGTGTAGCAAAAGAAAAACTTTCTGTTTTAAACTTACTTGGAAGTGAGGATGTATTTGTATGGAATGTTGATGATAATGATATGGCTAAGTATATAGCAAATAATCCCATAAATTTTAAAGGGAATATAGTAAGTTTTGGCACGAAGGATGCAGATTTTATGCTCCTCTCTGTGAAAGATTCGACTATCGCCATAAAACATAAATTGTGGGGCATAAAGGAATTTACTCTTCCCTTAAAAGGTTCTTTTAATGCGATGAATGCACTTGCCGCTTTAGCTGCTGCATCTTGTGTATGTAAGTTGTCCCCTTATTTGGCACAGAAAGCTTTTTCTTCCTTTAATAAATTACCACTAAGAATGGAAGAAAAGATATTGCATAATACAAAATTTTATTTAGATTGTTACAACTCAAACCCTGATGCGGTAAAGGCTGCGATTGATTCTATCTGTGATATGGAAAAAGAATTTATTGTAGTTTTAGGAGATATGATGGAATTAGGGAGAAAAAAGGCTTTAATCTATCAAGAAATGGGTAGTTATTTGGCTCAAAAAGATAATATTCGTTTTTTTATAGGGTTTGGTGACAATATGAGATATACGGTGGAGAAGTTTAGAACATACAAGGATAATGCATTGTTTTTTAGCAAACTGGAAGAGGTTGCTAATTTTCTAATTGCAAGAAATAGGGCTCAGATACCTGTTTTTGTAAAGGGTTCGCGAGTAATGCATATGGAAAAAATAGTAGAAATGATGGGTTAGATGTAAAATGTTCTTTGCTTCTGTGTCTGATGTAATTTTACGTGCTTTCTTTGCTTTAGTGACTGCCTTACTATTCGGCTTTATTTTCATGCATTATTTTATTCTTTGGGCTAAAAGATTAGGCTTGGGTCAAAGTGTTAGGTTAGATGGGCCGAAGAGGCATCTTTCAAAAGAGGGAATACCCACTGCGGCAGGCCTAATTATATGGTTTGGTGTGATATTGTCCACTCTCTTATGGGCAAACTTGGGAAATGTCTTTGTGCAGATTGCATTATGGGTTATTCTCTCTTTTAGTTGTATAGGATTTGTGGATGATATTTTAAAGATAAAAAGGGGAGAGGGAAAGGGATTTTCCATAAAGAATAAATTACTATTGCAAGGGATTGTTGCTCTAACCATTGCTGGGTGGATTTATATTGCAACGGGCGGTTCAAGCTATTTATATATTCCCATTGTAGATTATGATCTTAATTTAGGGTTCTTCTATATTTTGTTTGCTGCAGCAGTTATTTTTTTCTTCTCCAATGCCGTGAATTTAACCGATGGTTTGGATGGCATGGTTACTGTCCCTTCTCTCTGCGTTATTTTAGCATTAATGGTTTTTACCTATATTAATATATGTTATGTGGGGAAAGTGAAAGAATTAATGGTTGTTTTAGGTGCTGCATCTGGTTCACTTATTGCTTTTTTATGGTATAATTGCTACCCGGCGCGGGTTTTTATGGGGGATGCAGGATCTCTTCCTTTGGGAGCACTTTTAGGAATGGCAGCCGTAACCATTCGGCAAGAGATTTTGTTTTTTATTGCTGGGGGTTTGTTCATAGTAGAAGCACTATCTGTTTTTCTCCAGATTTTCAGTTTTAGATTAAGAGGAAAGAGGATTTTTAAGATGGCGCCTCTACATCATCACTATGAACTTAAAGGGTGGCCCGAACCGATGGTGGTAGTGAGATTTTGGATTATATCTATAATACTGGCTGTTATTTCTGTAAGTGTTTTGAGGATAGGATGAGATTTGCTGTAATCGGTTACGGTAGAAGTGGAAAGGCGGTTGTAGATTATCTTTCCAGGCAGGGAGAATCTTGTTATGTTTTTGATGAAGGAAATCCTGAAGCTGAAAACAAAGAAAATGTGCATTATTTTTTTGGCAATGAAGCAAAAAATTTCTATAAGTTTGGATTTGATACGGTAGTGGTAAGCCCTGGAGTTAGTCGTGACCATTCTTTTATAAGATATGCTATAAA
>JAGMDW010000080.1 GCA_023128455.1 Desulfurellaceae bacterium | reverse complement strand
GGTTTTTTAGTGAGTATACTTGCTTCTATTATGGGTGTGGGCGGGGGATTTGCTTATGTTCCAGTGATGATATATCTATGTGGCATTCCTACAAAAGTTGCCTTAGGCACTAGTCTTTTAATAATTACAGTAGTTAATGGTTTAATTACCATAGAACATGCTACTTTAAATAAAACGGTAGACCCTTTTTTGGTTTTTATCCCCTATATAGGTTCTGTAGTTGGTGTGCTTTTGGGCGTAAGTTTAGCTAAGAAATTGTCTGGTGCAACGATAAGGTTTGTGTTTTCTTTGGTTTTGATAGCTGTAGCAGTAAAGAGCGGATATGCAATATTTAAAATACCGCAAATATATTTTATACAGTGAAATTGTATTTTTGATTCTATTTTTCATTAGAGTATCTTTTGCCCATGGAAGTCCTTTGTTAAAAGATGAGATAGTAATTAAGCCCTTCTTTAGTGAAAAGAAGGTAGATGTTTCCTTCCCTATTGAAGACAAAAAGCATGTTTTGTGTACCATAAAGTCCTTGCCTCAAATAACTTATGTATATAAAAGCAAAAGCAGTGGTCCATTTCATATCTACTTAAAGAAGAAAACGCAATTTGGTTATGCCCCATTCATTTATCATGTGTTTTATACGCACCCTCGCAGTGTTTACTACGATGATCTTGGGAAGAAAAAGTGGGAAGCATTTATCAGGCAAAAAGAGAAAAGAGGGCTTTACAAAAGACAGAAAATTTCTATACGAAACAATGAGCTTCATTTTACATTTTATTTACCTCGGTATTTTCTTCCCAAAAAGCTCAACTTAACTTGCTTTAATGGTGAGCAAGAGATTTTTTCTCATACTATTTCTGTGAGGTATTGTTCATTTTTATCTGCGATGGGTAATTTGAGAGAGAAAAACGGTTTTATATATGGTGTGGCGCTTATTTTTGTGGTGATACTGATAGGATTGTTGTACAATTTGATATTGAATATCTTTAAAGCTTGAAGGGAGGGATTATGTTTGTAAGGCTTCCCGCTGTTAGTGGAAGTTTTTATCCTGATGAACCACAACAATTACAGGGTTTTTTGAAGCGAGTGATGAAACCTAAAGATGAACTTTATAATGCAATTGCCTCATTTTCGCCTCATGCTGGCTATATTTACTCAG
>JAGMDW010000008.1 GCA_023128455.1 Desulfurellaceae bacterium | reverse complement strand
TAACATAGAGAAAAAATTGCTATTGTGACAGACTTTGATAGGAGTTTAGAGAGAAGGGGATTATGTGAATAGAATATGATCCAGATTTTTGTGAGCTGGTGCGCCTGTCACCATCGTGCAGGACATACTCGGTCATTCTGCCCTGCCTGCGCTAAAGCTTCGGTAGACATGTTTGACTACAACGGCAGTGTATCTTAAGATGAGTGGACAGGAAGCAAAGAACACAAAAGAGTCTTGTAGGGCAGGGATTTCAGGGTGATGGAAGGGTTGTGCAAGTGGTAGGAAGGAGGAATATATAGATATGTTAGGTGCACTTTTGTCAGGGGTTTTAACTCAATTGCAGCATTCTTGGTATTTAATATTGCCTGGTTTTATTATTTTAGGGATTTTTGTATTCCTAAAATCGCCAACAGGAAAAGGCATGATAGGCGAAATGCTTATTAACTTTACTGTAAATTTTAAGCTTGATAAAAACAAATATCACTTAATAAGGAATGTTACTTTTCCTACAGAAGACGGAACTACTCAAATCGATCATATTATAGTGTCGGAGTATGGTATTTTTATAATTGAAACAAAAAATATGGCAGGTTGGATTTACGGTGGTGAGAAACAAAAGACTTGGACGCAAAAAATTTATAAGCACACCGCTAAATTTCAAAATCCATTACATCAAAATTATAAGCATATTAAAACTCTTGAGTCTGCGCTTAAAATTGATATTAAAAAAATATTCTCAGTTATCGTTTTTGCAGGCAACAGTACATTTAAGACAGAAATGCCTAATAATGTAATTAAAAGTGACAAGATTATCGATTACATCAAGTCTAAGACAGAGAAAATTATATCATCTGAAAATGTTGAAAAAGCTATAAATATAATAGAGACAGGTAGGTTGCCTAAAACATTAAAAACACATAGAAACCATATTGATAATGTAAAAAGTATTATAAAGCAAAAAGCAGAATAAAAAGGAATATAAAGAAAAAATTATGGGGGAAAGCTTTTAAGGTGATGGAGTGTCTGTGCGAGGAATTTTGGGAGTCTATCGTCTAAAATAGGATGATAGACTCCGGTGTGCTCAGATTTTAAAATCTTTTGTCTCCGCAAGCTCTTCTATTTTTTATTATTTCTACAGCATTTTTTATCGCCTTCAATCTGTCTGTATCCGTAGCTATGAGTTGATCAAAGAATTTCTTTTCTTCCTCACTAAGTTTCATATCTTCAATTTCCTTCAATAGTTTTTCCTGTTCTTCCTTCTCTTCTTCATCCAATTCCTCAAGTAGTTTTTGCATCTCTAATTCATCCATAGATTATTTTACCTCCTTTCCAGCATCAGACCCGGGGGTTATTATATAGGCTGTTTCTACATTCACAACGATTGCGGCTTTAGGAGAAAGGTTTTCTTCAGATTTTACCCACTTAACAC
This sequence comes from Desulfurellaceae bacterium, assembly GCA_023128455.1. Classification (GTDB taxonomy): domain Bacteria; phylum Campylobacterota_A; class Desulfurellia; order JAGGSF01; family JAGGSF01; genus JAGGSF01. Next base: position 2,007 of record JAGMDW010000008.1, on the reverse strand, counting down.
CTTCATCAAAGAGCTTTCCAGATGTTATCACCTGTGCTTTGCCTTTAAATTGATAACCTTTTGATTTAGAGTTCCAGGCGCAGAGAGCAATGTTTGGATTTTCTTCTATGTTTTTTCGAGTTTTTTCCATGAAGATATCCATCAATAATATCTGGTTTTCTGACAATATCCTGGCATAAGCTATAGGGACAACATTGGGTAAACCATTTTTATTTGCTGTGGCTACTGCCCATACTTTTGCCTCTTCTACTATTTTTTTTGCCTCATCTGAAATTTTCATCTTTTTTCTCCTTTCAAATTTATTACATTATAGTATAGACTAAAGATAAGGAGATGAAAATGAACATTTTAGAGGCTGTTGAAAAAAGAAGATCTATCCGTGCGTTTAAGAAAAAGCCTGTGTCTAAGGAGACAATAGAGAAGATATTACTCGCTGCTCGCTGGTCTCCTTCCGGCCACAATACACAACCCTGGGAGGTTGCAGTCTTGATGGGTAAGAATAAAGATGAGCTTTCGCGGAGACTATTGGATGCAATAATACAAAAAAAAGAGAGGAAATTTGATTATCTTGAAACTTCTTATTTTTCTCCATTTTTGCAGAAGAGAAGAGATGCTTGTGATAATGGAATATTCAAGCATAAAAAAATAGATATAAAAGATAAAAAAACTGTAAAGCAGCATATATTAGAGAATTACTATTTTTTCCATGCTCCGGTAGAACTTATATTGTTTATGGAAAAAGGCTTGGGTTGTGGTCAGTTCATTGATATAGGGATGTTTGCTCAGAGTATTATGCTTGCTGCTTTAGAATTTGGTCTGGGCACTTGCTGCCAGGGAACAATTGCCCTCTACCCGCAGGCAATAAAAGAATTTCTGGGTATACCTGAAAATAAGATTATTTTATTTGGCATTGCCATGGGATATCCGGATGAAGAAGCAGATATAAATAGATATCGTCCTTCAAGGGAACCTCTAAAAAAATTTGCAAAGATTTATGACACAAATCAAAGATTTGAGCCGTAAAAACCTACAAAGGAGGTTTTTATAAGTAAAACCATAGCGCTTTTTTATAAGAAGGTTTCTTCTTATGGCGGTCAGGAAAGATTTTTACTGAAATTTGCTCAAAATTTGAAACAAAAAGGATTTTCTCCTGTCTTTTTCTGTCAGAAAAATGAGGTAAATACACCATTTCCTGTTCATCATCTGTTTTACATCCCATATCCGTCCTGGCTGAAGATGCTTTCTTTTGCTCTTTCTTCCTATATTGTTACCAAAAGATTACAAAGCAAAAATATTCCTACTATGGGATTTGGTAAAGTATTTGGTCAAAATATTTATAGAGCAGGCGGAGGAATACATAAGAAATATGTGAAACAAGCTGTTTTGAGATGGAGAAATAGATATACAAGATTCTTTTACAGGTTAAAACGTTTTTTCTCCCTATATCATTGGTTTTCTTTATTTGTTGAGTATTTAACATTTACCAACAAGAAAACGATATTTATCGTTCCCTCCAGCATGGTAAAGGAAGATATGATAAACTATTTTCATGTAGATGAAAATAGAATACGCCTCGTTTATAACCCTGTAGACATAGAGAGATTTTCTCCTCGTCTTGAGGATAGTCATAAATTTACATTTGTTTTTGTCTCTACAAACCATCTCTTGAAAGGTTTGGATTACCTAATAGACGCATTCAAGATTGCATCTGATAGAGATGAAGGTTTTTTGAAAAATGCCAGGCTTGTTGTTGCAGGTTCAGGTGATGAAGATTACTTTTTAAAGAAGATAAAAAAATGTAATCTAAAAAACATAGACATTCTGGGTAAGAGAAAAGATATAGAAAATGTATATAGAATGGGGGATGTATTCTTTTACCCTACATTGTATGATGCATCGGGCAATGTAATATTAGAAGCGATGGCATCATCTCTTCCCTGCGCTGTTAGCAGGTTTGCCGGATATGCAAATCTTATTGAAGATGCTATTTGCGGAGATGTTATTGGT
>JAGMDW010000079.1 GCA_023128455.1 Desulfurellaceae bacterium | reverse complement strand
ATTTTTGTCAATATTGGAATATAATTTAGTTAATATGAAGATGATTAAGTGGCTTAAAGGAAATAATGGTAGATGTGTGGTCCAGAAGAAGAACTCCTAAGCCCTGATATTTTCCCAGTTTACTTTCGCTATGCAATTCCTGAAGGGCAAATTCCTCATTCTGAAATAGAAGCAATTTTGGCATTAACAAAAAATGCTAACGCATTTAGTGATAAATTGCTTGAACTTTCTCAACAACATCGTCCTGATGGTTCTACAAAAGTCAGTGTTTTTCTTGAACGACTGCAAGATTACACTCAAAAAGACATATTAAAAGAATATATTCCTAACATATCACAAGCCCTTTTTAATATTGGAGATAAACTTATTATGACAGAAGATGGATTAGCTTCTAACGATATTCATATACATCATATTATGTTTCAGTTATTGAAACGATACAAAACCCAAGATGAGAGATTTAAAATTTTAAAAGAGGCATTTTTGAATAGATATGCTGTTTTAATGATTGTTAGAGAAGTTACTAAACTTAGACAACAACATGGAAAATATAATGCTCGAGCCAAACCTGAGAATGAATGTCTCATTAGCGCCCAGCATGTAGAAGAATTAGAAAAAATTGCATTAAATAAAATTAAGCAAGCAGTTTCAAATAAAAAACTCCTTAAAACTCCTAATTTGGTGGGTATTCTCTATAAATGGCGTGATCGGGAAGGTGGTAAGCCAGTTAGAGAATGGGCATCAAATATAGTTGCCTCTGATGAAGGACTTGTTGATTTTCTTGCGGCTTTTCCTTCAAAAACTCACATTCAAGGAGTAGATGTTATTGAGCCTTTTGTTAAACCAGCAGAAATTATAGATAGATGCAAGAATCTTCTCAAATCATCACCCGAATGGTTAAAAGATGAGAAAAAAATTGCTATTGAAACTTTTATTAAACAATTAGAAGATAAAGATTCAGAAGAAGAACTGGAAAAGCAGTAAGACTACTTGTATGTTAAAAGAAGTAGATATAGTTCAGAAGTTGCTTACTCTTCTTTTAACAGTTCTTCAATTTTGTTTTGAACGATGTTCATTAAATTCTTTAAATAGTCTTTATCTTTTGCTTCAAATCTCAATACGAGTTCCGCTTGTGTATTGCTTGCCCTTACCAGCGCCCATCCATTTTCTGTTTTGAACCTTATTCCATCTATGGTTATGATTTCTTTTATTTTGTATTCTTCTGCTTTTTGTTTGAAATAGTCGCAGATTTTAGATGCAATTTCTCTCTTTCTTTCCTCCGGGCATTCCATCCTTATCTCTGGTGTAGAAAAAACCCTGGGAAGAGAATCCATCCAATCTACTAAATTTAGATTGTTTTTTGTTATAATCTCTAACAATCTCAATGCTCCATATATTGCATCATCATAACCAAAGTAGCGATCATTGAAAAAATAATGTCCACTCATCTCACCTGCAAATACGGCATTTTCCTCATACAGTTTTTCTTTTATTAGAGAATGTCCTGTTTTCCACATAATGGCTTTTCCACCAAATTCTTTTATCTTATCAAACAATATATTTGAACATTTTACATCAGCAACGATGGTAGGATTCTCCGGTTTTTCTTTTAAGATATATTCAGAGAATAAAAGCATTAATCTGTCCCCCAGCATTGTTCTTCCATCTTTTAAAATCACACCTACCCTATCCGCATCTCCATCAAACCCTATTCCCAAATCATAGTTTTTTTCTTTTATTATCTTTTTCATATCTTTTAGATTTTCTTCCTTTGTGGGGTCGGGATGATGATTTGGAAAATTTCCATCTGGTTCAATATACAAACCTTCAACCTCAAACCCCAAATCCTTTATTAAGGGATAGGCGACAAATCCTCCGCATCCATTTCCCGCATCCAAAACCAATTTTGGTTTATTGGAATAGTTCCTTAGGTAAGCAAACTGATTTAGGATATATGTTTTGTAACCTTTTATTATATCATATTCTTCATAAATGGGATTGGTCATCTCTTCTGAGTATGATTTGGTTTTATCTTTCTTCATCAGCTCTTTTACTTCTTGAATTTCCTGACCGTACAGTGTGGTTTTGTTTAAACACATTTTGAATCCATTGTATTGAGGGGGATTGTGGGAAGCGGTGATCATTATTCCCCCGTCTACGGGTAATTTAAATAGAGAAAAATACAGGAGGGGAGTTGGAACAAGTCCTACATTGATTACCTTCACACCCTGGGTATTGAAGCCTTTTATAAGAGACTGGGCGAAAGACTTGGAACTCAAGCGTACATCATATCCCACGCTTACTGTAATTTCTTGCTTATTTGTTTTTTCTCTTATATATGCGGAGAAAGTCTTGCCCAACATAAAGGCAAAATGTTCGTTTATTTCTTTATCTACAATGCCCCTTATGTCATATTCTCTAAAAACTTCGTCAACAACATGCATGTTTATATCTCTTTTTTTAATTTTTCTACGATTAACTGTGCGGCTTTTTTACCAGAGAGCATCATTCCACCAAATACCGGTCCCATTCTATGTGCGCCGCAGACATTGACCGCGGCCATTCCAGCCACAAATAATCCTGGATAGACCTCCTTTGTATGTAAAACCACATCTCTTTCTCCCATCTCTGCCCACAGCGGTTTTTCCCCAATGACCTTGCCGGTGGGAGAGATGAGTTTTACGCCTGCTTTTTTCTCCAGTGTGGAGGCCACTACCGCTTCATGTCCGGTAGCATCCACTACATATTTTGATTCTACCACCAAAGGGTCAACGGGCAGATGAGCCATGTTTACCGGAGCCCAGCTGACCACCAGTCCACACACATGGTAATCAGAATTTGTCTTTTTCAAAACCACATCTTCCGTTTCTACACAATTGAATATTTGTGCTCCACTTTTTGCCGCTTTGGAAGTAATGGTGGATATTGCCTCTATGGCGTCTGACACATAATATCCTTCTACATATTTTTCATAATTTATGTCAAATTCATCAAGGATTATCTTTCCTTCTTCTTGAACGACGATCTTGTTAAACAGCATTCCTCCTCCCCACATTCCTCCGCCGATGGATAATTTCTTTTCAAATAAGCATGTCTTGTATCCTTCTTTGCTTAAGAAATATGCACATATAAGTCCTGCTGGTCCCCCGCCTACAATAGAAACATCATTTTCCAAACAGGAGAGTAGCTTTTGAGAGTATTTTTCAATGATAGCTTGCGAGATAATCTTCTCATCCAACATTATTTTCCCCCTTACTTTTATTCTTCTCACATAATACCATTGTTTGTTCACTTTTCAATTTTAAAATGTTTGCCTTTTAATTGTGTGTTGTGTATACTTCGCAGGTGTTTGGAGGTTAGAGAATGAAAAGAACTTATCAGCCGCACAATATACCGCGCAAGAGAACGCATGGTTTTAGGGCGCGCATGAAGACTAAGAACGGCAGAGCAATTTTAAATAGAAGAAGGGCGAAAGGAAGAAAGAGAATTTCTGTGTAATGCGCTTTGGTCTTGAAAAGAAAGTAAGATCCAGTAGTCTATATAGAGAAATACTTGGAGTCGGAAGGAAATGTAATACGCGCTATTTTACTGTGCTGGCGAAAAAAAATGAGAAGAATTACTCGCGGTTGGGAGTAATAGCCAGCAAAAAGGTAGGTAATGCTTGCATAAGGAATAGATGCAAAAGAAGATTAAGAGAGCTTTTTAGATTGAATTATAAACGGATAAAGGGTGGATACGATATAGTATTAATTGCTCACAGAGGTTTGGAGAATGCATTGTGGAAAGAGATAAACGAACAATTTCAAAGTTGTTTGGAAATGCTGTAAGCTTTTTGTTGATTAGTTTTATCAGATTTTATCGGTATTTTGTATCTCCTATTTTCCCTAAGAAATGCAGATTTTATCCTTCTTGCTCGGTCTATGCTATACAGGCAATACGAAGATTTGGTCCTTTAGAAGGATTTTTGATGGCCATGTGGAGAATAGTTAGATGTGCGCCCTGGTCTCGTGGAGGCTATGATCCTCCCATAAAATCACCATTGAGGGAAAGTGTATGGAAAAAAATGTAATTATCGCTTTTGCTTTGTCCTTTTTTATTTTTATAATTTACGGTTATTTTTTTATGTCTCCTGCACCAAAAAAAACATTGCAGGAGAAAGCAGTTGTAAGTGAGAAGGTAGAAAAAAAAGTAGAAAAGGAAAGATTGGTTGAAGGAAAAATAACCCGCTTCGAAAAACGTCCCGCAAAGACAATAGTTGTTTCTAATAACCTTTATACGGCAACACTTTCATCTCAAGGAGCAGTGATTACAAATCTTGATATGAAATCTTATAAAGGCGTAAAATTGATAAAAAAGGGGGGACTTTATCCTTTAAGAACAGTCTTTTTTAATGACACCTTAGAAAAATGGGAACAAGTTCCTTATATGTGTAGCATAGACAAAGTTACTCTTTCTCCCAGGAAGACTGAAAAAACAGTTGTTTTTGAAAAGGATTTAGGAGAAGGGTATAAAATTGTGAAAATGTACACTTTTTTTTACGATTCTTATCTGTTTTCATACAAGCTTGAATTTCTGAAAGATGGCAGGATTTTTTCTTTTGATTCTCCTTTTTCTATTTACTTGGGTCCAGATTTAGGTTCTCAAAAGAAGAAAAAGCATGCTCACATAGGTAGTATAGCTCTTATCGGAAATAAACTGTGCAAGGATAAAAAAATCAACAATGTAGAGGGCAATATTCAGTGGATAGGACAGGAAGATAAATATTTTTGTTTTCTTGCTATTCCTGAGATCACTCCCTCTAATTGCGGGTTTGAAGAAAATGAAGGAAAAAACTCATTTATAAAATACAGCAAGCTTTCTTCTATGAATCTTTCCGTTTATGCTGGACCAAAACAGATTGATATATTGAAATCCTACAATCATGAGCTTTCGCGCATTGTAACTTTTGGCATGTTTGGTTTTATTGGAAAACCTTTACTTTATGTGCTCAAGCTCTTCTACAATATGGTAGGCAATTATGGTATTGCAATACTCATTCTCACCTTCCTGATCAGACTTGTCTTTTATCCTTTAGGTTTTATGTCTTTCCGCTCCATGAGACGTATGCAGAATTTACAACCGCAGTTGAAAGAGGTTCAAGCAAAATATAAAGGCAAACAAGAACAAATAAGTAAAGCAACAATGGAACTGTATAAAAGGAATAAGGTAAACCCGTTCGGGGGGTGCTTGCCTATGCTTGTTCAGATTCCTATATTCATTGCTTTATATAGTGTTTTGTTAAATGCTATAGAGTTGCGAGGAGCACCATTTGTTTTCTGGATTCATGACCTCTCTGTCCGTGACCCTTATTTTATTACGCCTATTCTTATGGGTGCAAGCATGTATGTTCAGCAAAAGATAATGCCTGCCTCCATAGACCCCAAACAGGCAAAGTTAATGGCTTTCTTGCCTGTCATATTTACGGTGATGTTTTTGAATTTTCCATCTGGTCTTGTTATCTACTGGCTTTTTAACAATATCTTGACGGTAGCCCAGCAAATCTTCATAGATGCAAAAAGGCTTAAGGTCTCCGAACAGAAAAAAGCAGGATGAGCTTAGAACAGGATACAATAGCAGCCATAGCTACGCCTTTAGGAAATGGCGCGATAGGTATAGTGAGAATGAGTGGTTCTCAATCATTGTCCATTGCTCAAAGGATATTTCGTCCTCATAAGAAACATTTTTTATCACATCACATATATTATGGACATATTGTAGATAAAAGAGAAGAGATTATAGATGAGGTCTTGCTTTCAATAATGAAAGCACCTCATTCCTATACCACAGAAGACATGGTGGAAATAAACTGTCATGGTGGAATAATAGTTTTAAAAAAGGTTTTAAGTATATTGCTTGAAAATGGTGCTCGTATGGCTCAGCCCGGTGAGTTTACGAAGATGGCCTTTCTAAATGGTAGAATTGATCTTTTACAGGCAGAGGCGGTAGCAGAGGTGATTTCAGCTAAAACTGAAAGAGCTTTAATGATCTGTCAGAACCAGCTTTCAGGGAAGCTTTCTCAAATTGTGAGAGGGTTGAGAGAAAAGTTGTTACTGCTCCTTTCTTATAATGAAGTGATGATAGATTATCCAGAAGAAGACTACTCCAACATTTCAATAGAGAGCAAATTAAAGATAGTAGATGATATTTATGGTGTGTTGGATAAGCTCTTGCAGTCTGCGTCATCGGGTATAAATATTGTAAGTGGCGTTACCTTGTCTATAGTGGGGAAACCAAATGTAGGCAAATCTTCTCTTCTCAACGCTTTATTAAATGATGAACGGGCGATTGTAACAGATATTCCCGGTACGACGAGAGATGTGATATCCGAATATATTACTTTAAATGGTGTGCCGTTTAGGATTTTAGATACAGCAGGTATAAGAAAAACAGAAGGTTTGATAGAAAGTTTGGGAGTAGAGCGTAGTAAAGATTCCATAGAAAAAGCAGATATAGTGGTTTTTGTTCTGGATGTATCGAGAGAATTGGATGAGGAAGATAAAGTTATTATAGATTTGCTGAAGAATGCCTCTTGCAGAAAGGTTATATTTGCGAATAAAGTAGATTTAGACAAGAAAATAAATAAAGAGAAATTGGCAGATTTTTTCCCTCAATGTCCTATAGTAGAAGGTTGTCTTTTAGATAACAGAGGCTTGGATAAATTGAAGAAAGAAATTTACGGGCAGATTATTTATTATAATGTGAATGACAGCGAGATCGCCGTTACAAACGAGAGACAAAAGAAAACATTGGAAAAGGCCATGTGGGAAATTCCAATTTTAAGACAACACATTGAAGACAACATAGACCCTGCTCTAATTTCTATAGAAATACAGTTTATTGTAAGTGCTTTGGATGAGTTGATAGGAAATGTAACCACAGAAGATATGTTAGATAAAATGTTTTCTATATTTTGTCTGGGAAAATAGTTTCACGTGAAACATGTTGTAAGTGTTGACCTAAAGTCTGTTTCATGGCATGATGCTCTAAAATATTAAAGTAGAGTGGTAAAATGAATTCATTACGAAATCATGCTGTTCTGTTGCTTTCTTGTCCTGATAGAAGGGGCATTGTAGCCTCAGTTTCTCAGTTTATTTATGAGCATAAGGGAAATATTGTCCATGCTGATCAATACACGGATACAGAAAAAGGGCAATTTTTTATGCGGATTGAATGGGAGATGAATGGTTTTGATTTAGAAAGACAAGAGATGTCAAAGGCATTTGGTTCTTTGGCTCGAAGTTTTCAAGTAGATTGGCAACTATATTTTACAGATGATGTACCCAACATGGCTATCTTTGTTTCAAAAGCATCTCATTGCTTGTATGAAATTCTTTTGCGGCATGGTGCAGGTGAGTTTGTAACCAATATTAAGTTAATTATTGGCAATCATCCAGATTTAAGTCCAATCGCAAAAACCTTTGGAATTCCCTTTTATGTATTTCCAATTAATTCACAAACAAAGATGACAGTGGAAAAAAAGGAGTTGGCTCTTCTTAAAGAACACAATATAGATTTAATTGTACTCGCACGCTATATGCAAATCTTAACTCCACAATTTATTTCCCACTATCCAAGCTGTATTATCAACATTCATCACTCATTTTTACCTGCCTTTGCAGGTTCTCATCCTTATCGTCAGGCCAGGGAAAGAGGAGTGAAAGTCATTGGGGCTACCAGCCATTATGTAACTGGCGAACTTGATGCTGGGCCGATCATTGAACAGGATGTAATTCGGGTTACGCATAGAGATTCTATAGAGGACTTAATTTACAAAGGTAGGGACATAGAAAAGATAGTGTTTTCTCGAGCAATAAAGCTACATCTGGAAAATAGAATCTTGGTGTATGGAAACAAGACCATTGTTTTTAGCAGTTGATTAAGAGAATCATTTTATGTCGGAAATCTTAAGTGAAGAAAAATTTACAGAGTTGTTTAGAAATTGCCTTTATGAAATTGACATAGAAGAAAAAAATGTAGATAACTTCTGGTTGTATATGCAGCTACTTTTTAAATGGAACAGAAAGATAAATCTTTTTTCTGCTTCCTTTGAAAATTTAGTCAAATATCAGTTGTGTGAATCACTCTTGTTATTTAAAGTAATAAAAGATGAAGATAGAGGAAAACTGTTAGATGTTGGTTCTGGGGCAGGTTTTCCGGGGTTAGCTGCCAAGATATATGAACCTGATATGCATGTTACACTTGTAGAATCAAACGGGAAAAAAGCTGCCTTTCTTCGGTTTGTATGCGCAACGCTTAAACTTTCTTGTGATATAAGGAACGAGAGATTTGAAAGGATGAAATTTAGTTTTCTTTACGATTATGTAAGCTTGAGGGCTGTATCTATTGCCCCCTTACTTTTGAAGAAGATAAGAGAAATTTGCAACGGCTATTTCTTTCATTTTACAACTACCTCTTCTTTACCATTACATGGACTGAAGCTTGCATGTAAGTTACCATTTTGTCAGCATGTCTTAAATGTTTACCAGTTATAATACAGGTGGCACAACAACCCAAATCGTTTCTACATCTTCATCTCCGACATTCTTATAGGAATGCGGTTTATGTGCATTGAAGTAAAAACTATCTCCTTTATGAAGTACCTTTTTTTGGTCTTCCACACATAATTCCAAGCTACCCTTCAGTATATAACCGAATTCTTCTCCTTCATGTTGATGTATTCCCTTACTGCTCTCGCCAACTGGTATCACCTTATACAAAGGTTCCATGGCTTTGTTGCTAAACTTGCTAACTAGTAACTCTGCTCTTATCTTACTCCCCGGATAGATGATCTTTGTTCTTTCTTTTGCAGTGAGAAACATCCTATCTTCCCATCGTTCCTCACATATTAGGTTTCTCATATTCTCACCTAAGGATTCTGCTAATTTTCTAAGAATAGAAATAGAGGGAACTGCTTTGCCTGTTTCTATCTGAGAGATATAAGCATCTGTACATCCTACTTTATCTGCTAAAACCTTTAAAGTATAACCCTTTTTCTTTCTCAAAGACTTAATTTTTTCACACATTTCCATAATCTTTACCCCCATTCAGCTTGTTTAAATTCTAAGTATATGTTTACAAACATACCCATTGTTAAATAAATTAACTTCTTAAATTATATTTAGATTAGGGCTGAAGTCAACATAAAAAAACAAGGTGGTTACTATTTAAAAAGTATCTGTATTAAAAGGAGAAAATGAAATATTGAACATCTTTAGCGGTCATGTCACAGTCTATTGACCAATATGAGAAAAGAACTATGATAAATGGAGGAATGTAAGGAGATGATTAAGATGGAAATATTAAATAAAACAGAAAAGATTGATTCGCTGGTAAAAGCCTATATAGAAAGAAATGATCTCGACCAGGCTTTAAGGAAAGCCAAGTTGGGGGCTTCAAAAAAAATGAGGATTTTCTTAATAATGGCTTACATCAACGCCGGACATGTTGAAGAAATCCGCAGTGTAATGAAAATCTTAAATATTCCATTAAAGAAAATTAACCCCATAGTGGATTTTTATAGAGGCAAAGGATGGATTGGGGCAGCCATAGATGCAGCCAAGCTGGGAACATCAAAGGAAAAGCATGAACTGTTAATAAAAGACTGTATCAGAAACGGATGGGTCACAGAGGTCTTAGAAGTACTTAAAATGAGAAAAAGAAAGCTTTCAACGGAGGAGGTAGATGCTCTAATGAAAGTTTGCATAGACAAAGGGTTTATTTTAGATGCACTAAAATTGGTTTATTTAGGAGCCTCTAAAGAAGCAATAGATAGCTTAAGAAAGGCTTGTATTGATGAAGGATATGAATCTATTCTGTGCTTTGACGATTATTAAAATCCATCTATAACTAAATATGAAATTGATAAAAATTCCCATTAAACAACCCTTTCTGAAAACAGCAGTGGACTATTTTCTAAAAGAAAATGAGAGTTTTTTGCCCGATTTTTCTTCTCTCTGCTGTGTTTTTCCTTCAAAGAGAAGTGCTTATTACTTTAAGAAAAGGTTGTTGAAAAAAATAGATGGTGTATTTATTCCTCCGAGGTCATTTTCCATCGTAGAGTTTTACGATTGGCTGCTATTCAATAAAGGTGAAGAAAGAGTATCTCCTGGAAAGTCTACTTTAAACCTCCTTCTGTGGAATGCACTGAAAAATTATAGAAAAGAATTAGAAGATCTAAATGAAAGTAAGGAGCTATGGGAAGATTTTTTAAAATTTGTAACTATCGGTGGAAAATTGGGGAGTTTTTTCCAAGAGTTGGAAAAAGAAGAGATAAATTTTGATGATCTGAAGAAAGAAGCTTTGTACAGCGATTATGAAAAGCATATAGATATTTTGCAGGATGTATTTGTTTCTTACAAAAAGATATTAAAGGTAAATGGTTTTCTGGATGATGCAGAAAGATTAAAAAAGGTAGAGGAATTTGTATCTACATCGCCTGTTTTACCTTTGAGTAAATTGTATTTTTCTGGTTTTCTGGCTATAACAAAGAAGGAAAAAAAGATAGTAAGTACCCTTTCCAGATTATTTACTGTGGACTGGATAATCTCGTGGAAAGAAAACGATTTTGTGTACAAAAATATTGAAGGATTAAAGTTTGATGAAACTATAAAACTATCTTATTATCCGCAAATTTTACCTGAGGTGGAGGTTTTTCAATGTCAAAACACGATGGAAGAAATAGCATTTGTCATAAAGGCAATAGAAAGAACAGACAAGAAGAACATTCCCCTAAATGAAATTGCCGTCATTTTACCCGATGAATCCTTGGCTATGCCTCTTGTCTCATTTTTAGAGAAGATGGGTATTCCTTACAACTATTCCTCTGGTTTGCCCTTTAAGACATCGTTGAGTTATGTATTTGTAAAAAGTCTATGCGATGTTAGAGAAGCTGATTTTTATTGTGCTGAGTTCTTGTCTTTTTTGAGGCATCCTTTTTTAAAAATGATGAATGAGTATGCCAAAAAAGTGGAAGAAAATATAGAAAATGAGAAAAAGGTGAGATTTGACATATTTACCGAGCATATAGAAGGGTGTGAGGAGATAGAAACATCTTTAAGAGAGATCTTTTCTCTGTGTGATACAAATAAAATAGAGACATTTTGCCAAAAATTGAAACATATTCTGGATAAATATAGTAGAGAGTCTATCAATATTTATGAAAGAGACGCCTATCATGAGATTTTAGATGAAATGGATTTTTCTAGTAAAATCTGTAATTTGTCTGATCAACTGCAGGACAGTTGTCAGCAAATGTTCCATTTGTCTGATTTTCATTCTATTGTTCATCTATTTTTGAGTTTGGGTAATGAAAAGCGCATTTCTCTTTATGGAGAAAGGGGAAACGGCATACAGCTGCTCGGTGTGCTGGAAGCAAGAGGCATAGATTTTAAAGCGACAATCGTTCCTTCATTGACGGAGGGTGTGTTTCCAAAAAAGAGTGAAAAAGAATACTTTCTCAACACCTATATTAGAAAGCGGGTGGGTCTTCCCACAGCAGATGATAGAGAAGCTTTATTTGCGTGTTATTTTGATGAACTTTCAAAAGCCCATCCTTATGTTTATTTTGCCTCTCGGGTAGATGAAAAAAAGGGACAGGAAGAGAGTCGCTTTTTGTATCCATTTCAGTCTAAGAAGATAGATGCCAAAATTCTTTTCTATCAGGCAGTTGTTCAGAAAAGCGTCAATACAAAAAAAGAATTAACATTGCCAAGAAAGAAAGATTTTCGTGAAAAATTGTTAAATATCAATTATTCTGCTACCTCTATAAATGATTTTCTCTTTTGTCCCTATAAATTCTATCTAAAGAATGTGATGGGCATCCCTGAACCACGAAAATGGAAGGGGGAGATGGAAGCGGTAGATTATGGGGTTATTGTACATGATGCTTTGAAAAAGATTTATCAAAAAGGTAAGTCGTGGTCTGAGTTAAAACAACTGTTTGAAAAAGAATTGCTCTCAAAAGCCGCTACATTTTACGATGAATGGCGAATGAAAATGTATATTAAAAAGTTTGAAAACTTTTTTAGTGAGGAAGAAAAGCGATTCAACGAAGGATGGAAGATAAAAGAACTGGAGATGAGGAGAAAAGCTGAATATCGACTAAAAAATGATACCTTGATAAAGATAAAGGGAATAATAGATCGCATAGATGTAAGAGATGGGGAATATGCTATTTTGGATTACAAGACAGGATATATAAAAAAAACTTATATAAAAAAGAAGAATGAACTTGTGAATGTTCAGTTGCCGTTCTATGCATTGCTTTTAGATAAAACGGGATATACAAAGGCGGAAAATATTGTGCAATTGGGATTTTACGACCTGAAGAAGGATTTTTGTTTAAAGGCAGAAAAGATAGATATAAAAAAATTCCAGGACGAATTGGATGAGATATTTGCTCTTATCTTAGATGAAGATTGCCCTTTTTATTTTACAGAGCAGGAGGAAAAATGCAATATGTGCTTTTATAAAACAATTTGTAAGAGATGGCTTAAATGGTAGATTTGTGTAATCCTGAAGAAAATATTGCCGTTTTAGCTTCTGCTGGTACAGGGAAGACATATTCCCTCATCTCTCGCCTTATTGCTTTACTTTATAAAGGTGTGGGATATGAGGAAATTTTGGTGATTACATTTTCCAATAGTGCTATCTGTGATATTCGCAGGAAACTTAGAGAAAGAATTGAAAATATTGTAAGAGGGGAAGATGATGAGCTATTAACTGTTTTGGATAATGACAGGAAAAAAGCAAGAGGTAAAATACAACTTATATTAAATGATTTATATAAACGTGGATTTTCTTTAAATATCTCTACTGTGCACAGTTTCTTTTCTTCCGTTATAGGTTTGTTTCCCTTTGAGGCAGGTAGATTGCCTGGATACAGAATTGTTGAGGAAAGTGAAGTAAAGAGATATTTGAGAGAAATAATAGATACACTGTTCGAAAATGCGGAGAAGAATGAAATATTACAGGAATCCATAGAAAGACTGTATGGTTTTCATCATTCTGTTAGCTTGAATGTTAAGAAATTCCTGTTTGATCTGATGGAAGAGTTGTACTTAAGGGAAATAGATATAAAAGAGCGATATCATGAATTTCCTTCTGATCCCTATCTTCATGCTTTGTGTTTTTCATTCTTTTCTTTTTTGCATTCATGGAAAGAATTGAAACAAAAGAGGAACATTGTAACCTTCCACGATATGGAGGTCTTGGTTCACAACCTTTTTCAAAAGAGTATAGATAAAGATTATTTTTACTTTCGCTTAGACGGAAGAGTAAAGCATCTTTTGATTGATGAATTTCAAGATATTAGTGTTATCCAATGGAAGATATTAGAACCATTGGTAGAAGAGATTACATCGGGCATAGGCACTAAGGAAGAAAAGGGAAGCCTATTTTATGTGGGGGATACAAAGCAATCCATATATAGATTTAGAGGGGGGGAAGCAGGACTATTCCACCATGTAGAGAGAAGGTTTAAGGGAAAGATTAAAACTATTTCCCTGGATAAAAATTACAGAAGTTCAAAGAGGATAGTAAATTTTGTAAACAACCTATTTCTCCGTTTACTTGATGATTACGCATCTCAGGAAGCAGCAATAGATGAAGAAGGATATGTAGAGGTAAACAGATTTGAAACAAGAGAAGAGGTTATAAATCAAACTGTGGAAAAAGCAAAGGACCTTATCAATTTCAGACAAGAAGTGGCAATATTAACCAGAACAACTAAGATGATCAATGATATATGTAAGATATTTGACGAACAAAACATACCTTATATTGCAGAAGGGAAATTGTTTTTATTGGATGTGCCGGAGGTAAGAAATATAATGAATGCTTTATATTTTTTACCTCAACAAGATGAATATTACAAATATGGACTTTGTACAAAAAAAATTGAGTCTCTTATCCCCAAGGTTAACCATATTTCTCTAAGTGCATTGATTTTGAAAATTGTGGAACAAGCAGGGGAATCGGTTAGTGATAATATTGCTATGCTTTTAGACATAGCAGCAGATTATGAAAGAGAAAATCCACCGTTGCTTTTGTTATTCCTACAATATTTAGAGGAAAACAGAGAGAGGTTTCATATCCAGCATCCAGAACGCCGGAAGACAATCAGGCTTTCAACGATACATAAGGCGAAGGGATTGGAATTTGATACGGTGATTCTGCCTGAGACAGACTTCAGTTTGGGTTTGGATCCACGCAAGAATAAATTTATTTTTTCCTATGATGACAATTTTACATTTCGGGGCATATATAAGATGCATACCAAGAAAGAGAGAGAGAAATTACCTACTAATCTAAAAGAAATATTTGAGGAAGAAAATGAAAAATGTATTCAAGAGGAATTAAATATTCTGTATGTTGCTTTAACCCGAGCCAAATATGAATTGTATATCTCGGGTTACGGGAAAAAAGGTAAAACCTGGTTTAACGAAATTAATAGGTATATAAATATACCCTTTAGAGATGGAATAAAAGAAAAATGGTCTAAGGCTAAAAAAATAGAGGAAAAGAATTATTGTGAACCACTGAACAAGATATGGTGGGGTGGTATGGAAAAGGTGGAAGAAATTTTGGGCGAAAGAGAAACTCGTCTATTCGGGAAAATAATCCATGCCTTTTTAGAGATGATAAATACAGAAGATGATTTTGGAAGATTGGATGAAATAGAAAAGAAAATAAAGAGCCGATTTTTATTTGTCTCAGATAATTTGTGGAAACAAGCAAGAAAAACGATAGAAGATTTTTTAAACGGCAAAATAGCGCAGTTTATCTTCTCCCAATCCGGAAGAAATGAACTATCTGTTTGTATGAAAGATAAAACATACATTGTTGATCGCGTAATAGAAGGCAAAAAGATTCTTGTCTTTGACTACAAAACAGAAACCTTCAGCAGAGAAAACA
Organism: Desulfurellaceae bacterium; assembly: GCA_023128455.1. Taxonomy (GTDB): domain Bacteria; phylum Campylobacterota_A; class Desulfurellia; order JAGGSF01; family JAGGSF01; genus JAGGSF01. The sequence continues at coordinate 6,696 of JAGMDW010000079.1, read as the reverse complement.
TAGATAAGCACAGAGCGAAGATGCACAGTTACAAAAAACTCTTCCGCACCTTGTATCCCTCCTATTTAGTGGAAACTTTTCTGGTATTTATCAGAGAGAAAAAGATAGCAAAAGTTTAACCTTTACTCATTTTCTCCTTCATTGTTTTACCCACTTCTGTAATATTTTCTATAACTGTTACACCGGCTTTTCTTAAAGCTTTAATCTTTGTCTCTGCACCGCCTTTGCCACCCATAATAATTGCTCCTGCGTGACCCATTCTTTTCCCGGGTGGCGCAGTCCTTCCAGAAATAAATGCAAAAACAGGTTTTTTAATGTTTGACTGTATAAATTCTGCTGTTTGTTCCTCCATCATTCCACCTATTTCTCCAATAATAAAGATGGCTTTGGTCTGAGGGTCTTCTTCAAACAATTTCACCCAGTATATATAATCTGTGCCTATAATCGGATCTCCTCCTATTCCTAAAGCAGTAGATTCTCCTAACCCTGATTTTGTTACCTGATCCGCAACTTCGTAAAGCAGTGTTCCACTTCTTGACATTATACCTACAGAGCCTTTTTTAAATATGAATCCTGGCATAATACCTAATTTTGCCTCGCCTGCAGTAATGATACCTGGCGTATTAGGACCGATAAATGTAACTCCTTCTGCTTTCACCACTGTTCTTACCTTTATCATATCCATTATAGGTATTCCTTCTGTAATACACACAATAGTCTTTATTCCTGCGTCTATTGCTTCCAGTACTGAGTCCATCGCAAATGACGGTGGCACAAAAATAAGTGAAGTATTTGCTTCCGTTTCTTTAGCTGCCTTTTGTACTGTATCAAACACAGGAATGCCAGCTACCTCTTCTCCTTCCTTCCCTGGGGTAACGCCTGCCACAACTTGAGTCCCATATTGTTTACACTGAAAAGCGTGAAAATTTCCCTCTTTCCCTGTTATACCTTGCACTACTACTTTTGTTGATTCATTAACACATACAGACATTTTTTCCTCCCTAAGCACTCTTTGCTAACTTAACGACTTCTTTCGCTGCTTCATTTAGATCATCCATAACTGAAAATTTAAATGGAGCCTTTTTTAATATACTTATCGCTTCTTCTCTGTTTGTGCCTGCAAGCCGTATTGCAACTGGCACATTCACATTAACCTGTTGTACGGCTTTTATGATTCCGTCTGCCACTCTATCGCATCTGACAATGCCGCCGAATATGTTTACCAATATTGCTCGCACCGAAGGATCATTTAATATTATTTCAAAACCTTTGGCAATTGTTTCTGGTGTTGCTTTGCCGCCAACATCAAGGAAATTTGCTGGTTCTCCTCCATGCATCTTTATGAGGTCCATTGTAGCCATAGATAATCCTGCTCCATTCACCATACAGCCAATATTCCCATTTAATCTTACAAAACTCAGTTTATATTTTTGTGCTTCCAATTCAGATGGATCTGATTGTGTAATATCCCACAGTCTTGCCATATCTTTTTGTCTAAATAATGCATCTTCATCAATACTCATCTTTGCATCTATGGCCATTAAGCTGCCATTTTTACACAGAACTAAAGGATTGGTCTCTATTAATCTACAGTCTTTTTCCACAAATATTTTGTACAGTGTGGTGAAGATATGTGCCGCCTCTTTATTATTATTATCAAATCCTAAGAAATCACTCAATCTTCTTATTTGATAGGGCATAATGCCCACTATTGGTTCGATGGGTTCGGTAATAATCTGTTCGGGATGATTTTTTGCAATTTCTTCAATCGCCATTCCTCCGGCAGGTGAGGCAATAATTGCCGGTTTACATGTTTTTCTATCAACGATAATACTGAAGTATATTTCTCTATCTATATTTACTGCCTCTTCTACTAACAATCTTTTTACCACTATTCCCTGAGATCCTGTTTGTGCAGTAACCAGTTTTTTCCCTAATATCTGAGAGGCGACTTCTTTTGCTTCATCTGCTGTTTTGGCAATTTTTACACCACCGGCCAATCCTCTTCCCCCAGCGTGAATCTGTGCCTTTAAAACCACAGGCGGGCCGAGTTCTAACGCTATCTTCCAGGCATCGTCCGGTGAAAAGGCAACATATCCCGTAGGAACAGAAATGCCATAGGATAAAAATATCCGCTTTGCCTGATATTCATGTAATCTTATCATCTTTACCTCCTTTCAAAACATAAACATAGGTTAACTATATTAACTTAAATTCCTAATTTTTCAAGCGATTAGATTTTTCTTTAAGCTCAAGCCACTTTTTTTCTACATATTCTTTTTTTTCTTGGTAATCTTTTTTTGTCAGATGAGCAAAGCGCCCCTGCTTCTTTAAATAGTCTTCCACCGGCAACCACTTTGGTGTGTGGTTTATCGTATATTTTTCACCGTACTCTATTTCGTAAAGTGGAAAAATCCCTGTTTCTACAGCCAAACGAGAAATCTTTATAGTAAGGTTTTCGGGAAATTTCCACCCTGAAGGGCAGGGTGAGAGAATATGAATGAGTTTTAATCCTCTTATTTCTTTGGCTTTAGAGAATTTTTTTATCATATCTTCAGGGAAAGCCACCGTTGCTGTTGCGGCATAGGGAATCTTATGGGCAGCAAAGATTTCCATTAAATCTTTTTTTAATTCCTGTTTAGGATATTTTTTGGGGGTAGTAGTTGTCCAGGCCTTTATTGGCGTAGCAGAAGAGCGCTGAACCCCCGTATTCATATAGCCTTCATTATCATAACACACAAAAATAATGTCTTCGTTTCTCTCTGCAGCCCCAGAGAGAGTTTGAAAGCCTATATCAAATGCTTCTCCATCTCCGCACCATACCACCACATTAGCCTTCTTTCTCTTTATTTCCAAAGCAGCTCTGATGCCGGATGCAAATGCTGCAGCTGTGCCAAAAGCAATATGGGACAAGGGCACTTTTACCGAAGAATAGGGGAAAGGACCATCTATAACAGACCAGCAACAGGCAGGAACGGTGAGGATGGTTTCTCTTCCCAAGGCTTTTAATGCTAATCTCATTGACAACGCAGAGGCACACCCTGGGCAGGCGACATGCCCCGGGTTCATATTTTCTTCTTCGGGTATGGTGAATATTTTCATTTATTTACTCCCCACCATAGAATGTCTGTATCTGATTCCTCATGTTTCAATGTGTAGTTTACCATCTGTTCAATATCTTCTGGCGTAATGTCTCTACCCCCTAACCCGGCAATAAAACCAAACAGGGGTATATTTAGTTTTCTATAAAATGCGGATTTTATCTCCTCGTGTAAAATACCGTGATGACCATAGGAGATGTTTCTATCTATTATAATAACCTTTTTTACATCTTTTAAACTCTCTATTATTTTTTTCTTTGGTAATGGCCTAAATGTTCTTATTCTAAGCATTCCTACCTTGTTTCCTTTTTCATTTAATCTGTCTATTGCTACTCTACATGTTCCGCACACTGTTCCTAAAGCAACGATAATTATTTCTGCCTCATTTAGAAGATATTCATCCAAAAGTCCATAATCTCTTCCAAATGTATTTCCAAATTCTTTACCTGTTTTCTCAATTTCTGCTTGGGCTTCATCCATCGCTTGTTGCAGCTTGTAGCGAAACTCAAAATAAACATGAGGTGGCGTAAGACTGCCAAGGGCATGAGGAGAGGATGTGTCCAAAGAGAATGGTGGCTTGTAAGGGGAAAGAAATCTGTCTACTTTTTCTTGCTCTGGAAGGTCAACTACCTCCTGGGTATGAGATAGAAATATACCATCCATACAAATCATCACCGGTAGCATAGTCTTTTCTGCAATTTTGTAGGCTTGAATAACCGTATCTAATACTTCCTGATTACTTTCACAATAAAGTTGTATCCAGCCCGTATCTCTCTGTGACAGGCTGTCATTTTCATCACACCATACTGTCCAGCCAGGAGCCATTGCCCGGTTAACATTGACCAAGACCAAAGGCAGACGTGCACCTGCTGCCCAGTGTAAGAGTTCATGCATAAGAGCCAATCCCTGGGCTGAAGTTGCCGTAAATGCACGGGCACCTGTTGCAGATGCACCCATACATACCGCCAGGGCCGAGCGTTCCGATTCTACATTGATAAATTCGGCATCCAGTTTTCCCTCTGCTACCATAGTAGATAGTTTTTCTACAATTTGAGTCTGGGGTGTAATGGGATAAGCGGAGATAACCTCTGCCCGTGATAGTATGGCACCGTAAGAGGCGGCATAATTTCCGGTAAGAAGTTTTTTCATTTTTCTGTTCTCCTCATGGAAATTACACCTCTGGGACATTCTTCCATACATATACCACAGCCCTTACAATGATCGTAATCTATAATGTATTTTCCATCTTGTTTAAAAATAGCTGCGTCAGGACAAAATACATAGCAGTTATCACATCCGCTGCACTTTCCGCAACCAAAACATCTCGTTGCTTCCTTTATTATTACCTCTTCTCTTGTTAATCCCTGATATATCTCATCAAAGTCCTTTATCCTTTGAGACATATCTCTCTTTTTCTCTTCTGGTGGATACTCTTCCTTGAAATAATCTAAATTTAGGTCTTCAGACTCTACAACAGCAGGTAAAGTAATAGAAGTTTCTTCTCCAAAAAAGTATTTATGGATTAAAGAAGCCGTTTCTTTACCAGAACCAATGGCATGCGATACTGTTCCTTTTTGCGTCAGTATATCACCGCAGAGAAAAGTATCCTTTATTTCATTGTTAAGCATTTCTCTCTCTTCGCCAACTGCCATTACCACTCCATCTGTATCGATGAAAAATTCGCTATTCTCATCTGCTTTCTTCTTTAAAAAGAGCCTGAGAAAAGAACTACATTTTTCTATTCTTAAAGGTTCGGATAAGTATTTTATATTAACACCTTCTTCTATAGCTTCTTCTACTTCATAAGGATTAGCAGGCATATCCTCCCTTCTTCGTCTATAAAAAACAAAAACTTCTGAACCTTTCCTTAAAGCTACCCTTGCCGCATCTATAGCTGTATCTCCACCACCAATTACAGTAATCTTTTTGTTCTGTATATCATTGTTTAATTTTAAGAATTCCCTACCACTCCACACATTAAAAAGCTCTGTTCCTCTTATATTTAGCTTTCTTTCCTTCAATCCTGTGGCTATACATATTGCGTCAAATTGTTGTTTTAACTCTTCTAAGGAAAAATCTTTCCCCGACTCTTTGTTTATTTCTATATCAATCCCCTGTTTTAAAATTCCTTCAATTTCTTTATCTACAATTTGCGGAGGTAAGCGATAAGAGGGAATAGCGCGTAGGAGTCCTCCCAAAAGTTTTTCTTTTTCAAAGAGGGTTACTTTATATCCCTTTCTTGAAAGATGATAAGCACAGGAGAGTCCTGCCGGGCCCGAACCTATAACAGCCATCTTTTTGCCTGTTTTTTGACTTTTGTTCTGAATATCAACATTCAAATCTCCGATGAATCTTTCTAAAAGATGGATGGTTATGCTTCCACCTAAGTGTTGACGAAGACATTCCCTCTCACAAAACCTGGGACATACCCTGCCGCACACACCAGGAAAAGGATTACTTTCTTTCCACAGTTTAGCTGCTTCTTGAAACTCTTCTTTAGCTAAAAGGGCAATACAACTGGTGACATCCGTTCCCACCGGGCAGGCAGAGATGCAGGGAGACAACTTTTCTTCATAGAACGGCTCCACATATTTCCAATCTCCCGTTCTAATGGAAATTGTATCTTTTAGAGAAAGAGGAGTGAGAGGCAATTCCGATGCGCGAAATTTCATATTTTTACCTTATCATAGGCGGCCAACGCCGCTTCTACATTTTTTTCTGTATTTGAAGAAATGCTTTCTCTTATTGCTTCTACCAGGGTTTTGATGTTAACAACAGGGGCTATCTTTACAAGTGCTCCTAAAATAGTGGTATTTACAATAGGATGCCCATGTGAGCCCAATTTTTTTTCAGTAGCAATAGAAAAAGCATCTATCGTAGCCACATTGGTATGAAAAGAGAAATCTTTAGGTGTTTTACTTGTATTTATGAGTACCCATCCATTTTCCCTTATACCTTCAGTTACATCTACTATGTTTACAAGTGCAGGATCCATGACAACTACATAGTGAGGATGATATATCTTGCATCTTTCATTTATCTTCTTATCTGCTATCCTTACAAATGCCTCTACCGTGGCACCCCTTCTTTCCACACCAAACTCCGGGAAGGATTGCACATATTTGCCTTCTTTCATTGCTGTTAGAGCAAGAATTTGAGATGCGACGACCGCTCCCTGTCCCCCTCTTCCGTGAATTCTAATTTCTGTCATGCTCATTATATTTACTATAGAAGTACTGAAAAATCAATCCCTTATTATAATTGTGCGATAAAAAATCAAAAAGGCATTATTGTTGCCTTATGAAGGATGTATAAAGAAACAATCTCACTATATAAAGCGTTGCTTTTATTATAGGTTGGTGTAATAACGCTTACTAATATCTTCATATATTTTCTCCAACTTTTCTACATATCTTTCCATAGTAAAGGATTGAACGATGCTATTCCCTTCTTTCACCATATCCTCTCTTATTTCTTTGTTTTCCATTAAATATAAAACAGCGTCCACTATTTCTCTTTCGTTGGGTTCTATTTTAAATGCACTGTTCCCTGCAATCTCCAGGGATGGAACATATTTTGATATAATGCAGGGCAC
>JAGMDW010000078.1 GCA_023128455.1 Desulfurellaceae bacterium | reverse complement strand
GTAAACAGATTTATAAGAATCCCTATAAAGATCAAAGAGAAAAGATTACTGCTACTAATATTATCAGAACAGGACATTTCTACTTTGGCAAAAAGCGGACATTTCTAAATTGGTTTGACACTTTTGTGTATTTTATTGACATGGAATCATTATTTTGTTAGCATTTGCTTTGGGAATATTTATGAAAAAGATAGAAGCAGTGATAAAACCATTCAAGCTGAGCGCTGTAAAAGAAGCATTAAATGAATTAGGAATAAAAGGGCTTACGGTTGTTGAAGTGAAAGGTTATGGTAGGCAAAAGGGACATACAGAGATATATCGAGGTTCGGAATATGTTGTAGACTTCCTTCCGAAGGTAAAGATAGAATTGGTTGTCCCTGATGAGATAGCCAACAATGCAGTAAATGTAATTATTGAAAATGCCCACACCGGACGAATAGGCGATGGAAAGATATTTATTAGCCCTATTGAAGAGGCGATCAGGATAAGAACCAAAGAAAAAGGCGAAAAGGCTCTACTTTAAGGTTTAGGCTTTTTTTAGTTCATCTGTTAACTCTTGCATTAACTCTTTGACCGATAAGATGCGGTTTATTCTCCAGGCATTATAGCCGGCAAAGGTGAAACCGTCTTTCAGATTGCCTTTCTGAGCATTAGTCAAAGCTAAGGCAATACAGTAGGGAGCCCTTTCTATTCTGGCATCTTTTAAATAGTGAAATACACACTTAAAAGGTTTTTTCTCCCCTCTTTTTACACTTTCTAAAAATTCATTATTTATTGCTCTCCCCGGCATACCCAAAGGACTTTCAATGAGAACAACATCTTCTTTTTTTGCTTTTATGTAGTTTGTCTTAAACTTTATAGATGCATCACACTCATGTGTAGCTACAAATCTGGTAGCCATCTGAACACCTGATGCTCCCATCCTTAAAAACTTGGCGATGTCGTATCCTGTATAGATGCCTCCAGCGGCAATTACCGGTATCTTTTTCTTATATTTTTCTCCCAGCGGTTTTGTTATTTCTAAAACCTCTTTTACCAATTCCTCTAAGTTGAATTTATTGCTTACCAAATCCTCCATTTTGAATCCCAAGTGTCCACCTGCTAATGGCCCTTCAACTACAAAACCGTCAGGAACATAATTGTAGAGTTTTATCCATCTTTTGCTGATTAAGTTAGCAGCTCTGCCCGAAGAGACAATAGGAACCAATGCTGTTTTACTGTTTGGATAATAGGATTTAAACTTTGGCAAAGTTAAAGGCAGTCCTGCTCCACAAAAAATAACATCTACATTTTCTTTCAATGATACACTTACCATGACTTTGTAATCGTTGGTAGAAACCATTATGTTTATCCCTATAACACCCTGGGGTGCTAATTTTCTCGTCAGATGTATTTCTCTCTTTAATGCCCGGGCGCTGGCTTTGAGGTAATGCTGAACTCCATCTGTCTCTAACATTCCTATGCCGGCTGTGGCAATAATTCCTATTCCACCTTCATTTGCCACCGCTGAGGCAAGCCTGTGTAAAGATACGCCTACGCCCATTCCTCCCTGCACTATGGGTATGGGGGCTGTATGAGTACCTATTTTTAGTGTAGGTATATTCAATTTTCCTCCAACATATAAAAATTTCAGGTAATTTTAACTTTCATAAAGCATATGAGCAATAGTAAAAAGTCTATCTTTCTTAGTTATATCTCCCATCATTTCCGGTATGATCTTGACCGAGGCATCAGCTCTCTTGATGAGGTCTTCTTTCCACTTTAATTGATGTTCTCTCTTTTCTTTTAAAAATTCATTTCCTTTACACACATCTTCTGGAAAGATGCGATTGAGAATATAGCCGTTTAGTTCTATTCCATATTTTGTAATGGATTTCCCTATAAATAGAGCTTGTTCCACGGCTAACCTTTCAGGATTTGCTACAACCCAGGTTGAGGCATTGGTAGATAGCATATTTAAAACATATTCGGTGAGTTTTCTCCAATTTTTAATGAGTTCTAAGGGTTCTCCTTCTGGTCTTCTCTTGATTTTAGAGAACACTCCTTTTAAGCTTAAATACAGTTTTTGTGCTTCTCCTAAGTGTGAGTAGAAAAGATACTGAACATTTAAAAGACTTAAGGTAGAAGCAGTGGGAGCTGTATCCCATATGATATAGTCATATTTTTCCGATTTTACCGCTTCTGATACATAATCCAACATGAATTCCTCATCTAAACCAGGAGCGCCTTCTAAATAATCAAGAATCTCTCTTCCCACTGGAAATAAGGATGAAACTACAGTGTATACCTCATCGCCGAATCTTTTTCTCCACAATTTCAAAATGACAGGACGAGTAAGCTCTATAACATCCAAGTTCTTGTTTATGCTTATGATCTTATCCTTAAATTCTACATTGAATATATTGGATAGAGAACCGGCGGGGTCTGTGGAAACTAAAAGGACTCTTTTGTCTTGAGAAAACAAAAGAGCTGTAGCTACAGAAGCTGTTGTTTTCCCTACTCCTCCTTTGCCAGTAAACATTACAATCTTTCTCATAGGAACTACTATAATCTAAATACAATAGAAAAATCAAGGACTTGACAGAAATAAGAATATTTCGTAAGAAAATAAAATGCTTTATGAAACATTAATCCAGCTTATAGGAAGTACTCCTCTTTTAAGGACAAACAAATTGTGTAAGAACAATGAGATATTTGTAAAGTTGGAGTGTTTTAATCCCTGGTTTAGCATAAAGGATAGGGCAGCTTTTTCAATGATTGAAGACTTAGAAAAAAAAGGAATAATAGGAAAGGGAGATATTATTGTAGAGGCAACCAGTGGGAATACAGGCATTGCTGTAGCTGGCGTTTGTGCAGTAAAAGGTTATAAAGCAAAAATCATTATGCCTGAAGGAATGAGTGTAGAGAGGATAAAATTGCTCAATCTTTTAGGGGCAGAGGTGACGCTCGTTAAGGGGGGAATGGAACAGGCGATAAAAGAAGCGGAAAGATTGGAGAATAAATCTCATCATTTTTTCCTAAGACAATTTGAAAATGAAGCAAATGCTTTAGCGCAGGAAAAAGTAGGCGAAGAGATATGGAAAGATATGAATAAAGATATAGACATAGTTGTATGTGGAATAGGAACAGGAGGAACAATCACGGGTGTGGGGAGATACTTAAAAAACAAAGATAAAAGCATTAAGGTCATTGGGGTTGAACCTTCATCCTCACCATTTCTCTCCAAAGGAATAAAGGGAGAGCA
>JAGMDW010000077.1 GCA_023128455.1 Desulfurellaceae bacterium | reverse complement strand
TCCATTGGATGTAAATCAGGATTATTCGCACGAATATTATTCAGATGATGAGGAGATGGCAGGGTCAGTTGCTCATTCTCTTCAGGCTGTTAGCTCTGGTCAGGGTAGAAGCAGGGTAGTCAATGTGCTAAGTGTAACTGGTGAAGAACAGTTCAGGAGCGGATCTCATATTAGTTATGGTTATGGTTCTTCTGCAGGTGGCGAATTGAGTGGCAAAGAAATAATGGGAACAATAATGTGCGGTTGCGAACATGGTTGTAAGCAGGGTAATTTGGATTTAAACATGGCAGCAGGTTATGAAATAGTGAAATTTACGCAGGGGATGGCTCACTCCAACATGAGAGTGGATCCAGTTGCTGCGCCGAAGGCTTCTTATAATCTTTTTGCTTCTTCAGCTAATGCGGAGGGAGAAATGAAAAGTGGCGTTGCCGTGACATCCTTTTCCGGTAATTCCAGTCAAAACTATGAACAGCACATTACAGTGAAAGGCAGCTTTAATTTCTATCATCGTGCAGAAGTTAATTAAAAATATAAAAGAATAGAAATTAAGCAGATGGTAAAAAGCTTAAATTTTAAGTTTTTGAACCGAAAGGGCAAACCAACCGTAAGGTTGGGACGCAAAGTTACTCGTCCCGAAAGGGAAAGGAGGGTTACCGAAATGAAAGGAAGGATTTTTTTTCTTTTAGTTTTTTGTATTTGCTTCCTGGGAAGCATGCTGGTTGCTGATTGGGCAAAAGCTGGCATGAACGTTGGCGTATCTTCTAATCTGGGCAATGCTACAGGAGCTATGAGTCTAAAAACAGGCTATCATTCTAAAACAAATGCTTATTCTCTCAGGGCTCGAGGATTTGACGGAGAAAATATGAGAATGATGAATGGTTTCTTGAAAGATGCTCCTACAGGTGTAATAGACACGGAAACAGAAATACAGTTCAGCAGTCAACCCGACAGTGCGGGTTCCTTAGATATGGAAGAGAAGCTTGGCGTAGTTAGTTCTGATGAAGACGAATGTTTTGATGCCGCAGTAGGTGCCGGAGTGAGTGGTAACAGTGAGACTGATTTTATTTCTCAGGGTACTACCGATGCTTCAGGTGTTGGCTATGCAGTGATGGCATCAGGCAGGGGTCAGTTTATGGCAGGAGCAGAAGCAATGGATTCAGAATATGATGGTGTTGGTGGACTTGTTGGATCTGAAAGGTATAGATATCATCTTAGGGCTCGCGGTGATTATCAGTATATGGGTGAGTTTATTATTAGTAAAGATGAATGAAGGTAAGTATTTGTTATGAAACTTCTGTTGTGTTTGATTGTATGTATATTTGTAGCATGTCCAGTTTTTGCTGCAAA
>JAGMDW010000076.1 GCA_023128455.1 Desulfurellaceae bacterium | reverse complement strand
TACCGATCCTGTTGTACTTGCTGTGCTGGGGACTCGAAAGGCGGGGGCGGTAACGAACGAAGGCGGTTCTCTTAACAGATGAGCAGTCTGATGGTTCTCGATTTCTTCGAGGGCTATCTACCATCCCTTGGGACGCCGACTGAGAGTGCATCAAGGCGTCTAACAATTGCATTAAGTTGACCGCAGGGTTCTGGCGTGATTTTGACATTTTGAGCGTTGCCGTAAATAATAGCAGATATTGTAGTTCTGTGCGTTTAATCCTGCGGCAAGTTATGCAAAACGTTAAACTTGCAAAATGTGGGAATTTTCCTTCTTGCACAAATTTGCTTTATTTGATACCTCTTTATAGATTTTTGGGAGGCAATTCGTGAATTTGACAACAACAGCAATTTATCTTTGGAATAGTAATGTTTGTTGGTTTAATAATTCAGTTCCGAATAGCCTCGGAAGAGGAAAAGCTAAGGTCATTGTATGAATAGTATCTATAACAAGGCGCTCAAGCGGACGCTCCTTACGTGTCGCGTCGGTTAGCCTGGTCGTTAAGCACAAATTTCATCTTAAATATCTGTCGATTCCCATCGCGCCATGAAATATGCCTAAAATATCTATCAAATTCTTGTTTCTGATGAGATAAGCAATTCGATAGTGACCATATAGAAGAATTCGTATCTCCCCCTCGGGCTCTGTTTTATACTTATATCCTATTTCTGGAAAATTTTTGAGGAGTTGGGCTTTTTCATAGATTGCAGAGACAATTTTCTGAGCTGCAGTCGGATTGTCTTGAGCTATATAGTTGTGAATGTCTCGAAGCCATTTCTCGGCTTCATCTGTCCATCTTATTTTTGCCATGTGTGAATACGATGCTGCATTTCTTCATTTGTAGAAACTCGGCCTTTTCTTGAATCTTCCAGTCCTCTATCTACCATCCGTTTAAATGCTAACTCTCGCATGATCTCTTCATATGATGCATCATCCGGTTGAGACTTTATTACCTCAGCCATCTTTTCTTTAACTGTCTGCATAAAATTTTTCCTCCATTTTTTTTTAGGGTATAATATTTACTTTCATTTATATCATATTCATATTGTAGTTTTGTATGTTTGTCAAATTTCATTCAATAAAAAACACCATACTCTGACTATTTTTATGCAATATTCTATTTTATAAAGTATACATAAGCTCTATAATTTAATGAGATGTCATTCACAATTTTAAATAGTAATCACAGAAGCAATGATACAATTTCATACCTGCCTGTGCCGTCACGCCTACCTGTCGCGTCCGCCTGACTGCGAGTGTCCTCGCTCAGGCAGGCGACGCAAACAGGGCAGACAGGTAGATTTTTATATGAGGATTTGACAATATTTGATGTTTTGTATATAGTGCAAAAGTAAAGGGGTTGATGGAATTCTTGAGTTTAAATGTGTCTTATAAATAAGATGAAATTAAATTAAGGAGGAATTTGATGGAAGGAAAAGCACCAAAAATAATATGGACAAAGATCGATGAGGCTCCGTATTTGGCAACATTCTCCCTGTTGCCTGCCGTAGAGAAGTTCTTGGATACAGCTGGTATTGAAGTTGATGTAAAGGATATTTCACTTGCGGGAAGGATATTGGCAAATTTCCCAGATTATTTAAGAGAGGAACAGAGAATTCCTGATAGCTTAGCTGAGTTGGGAGACTTAGTAAATAAACCCGACACCAATATTGTCAAACTACCAAACATAAGTGCTTCAATGCCACAACTAAAGGATAGCATAAAGGAATTGCAAAGCAAGGGATGCAATGTTCCTGATTGTCCTGATGAACCTAAAACAGAGAAAGAAAAGAAAATCCTCGATAGATATGAGAAGGTTTCAGGAAGTGCTGTTAACCCTGTGTTAAGACAGGGAAACAACATTCGTATGATTGCTAAGCCGGTCAAAGAAAGCGCAAGGAATTTTCCACAACTTATGGGATTGCCTTTACAAGAGTGGAGTAAGGATTGTAAGACCCATGTATCACATATGGGCGGCGAAGATTTCTATGAGCATGAA
>JAGMDW010000075.1 GCA_023128455.1 Desulfurellaceae bacterium | reverse complement strand
TATGTTTTTATCAGACAAGCCAGAAAGCAATCTATCTAGAAATTTTCTATTTACACCCACTTTATATTAACTCCATCAATCTCAAAAGATATTTCCCATATCCATTCTTCCTCATTGGTTCAGCAAGTTTGATGAGCTGTTCTTTGGTCAACCATCTGTTGTTATATGCAATTTCTTCAATGCAGCCGATTTTTAAACCTTGTCTTGTCTCTACTGTCTGTATAAATCGTGAGGCATCAATCAGGCTTTCGTGTGTGCCTGTATCCAGCCAGGCAAAACCCCTGCCAAAAAGTTCTACCTTGAGCTTTTTTTCTTCAAGATAATTTCTGTTTACATCCGTAATCTCCAACTCCCCTCTCCGGGAGGGTCTTATATTCTTTGCTATTTTAACCACATCATTATCATAAAAATATAGTCCTGTTACAGCATAGTTAGACCTGGGATTTTTTGGTTTTTCCTCTATTGATAGAACATTTCCATTTCTATCGAATTCAATTATGCCATACCTTTGGGGGTCACTCACATAATACCCAAATACTACTGCTCCGCCCTCATCTTCTATACTTCTTTTTGCATTCATCAACATTTCCGTCAATCCATGACCGTAGAATATATTATCACCAAGAATCAAACAAACATTATCATCCTTGATAAATTGCTCTGCAACAATGAAAGCTTCTGCAATGCCGTTAGGCTGTGGTTGTTCGGCGTATGAAAACTTAACCCCTGCATAAGAATCGCCAAATAAATCCCTGAATCGCTGCAAATCTTTAGGTGTAGAAATTATTAAAATATCTCTTATTCCTGCAAGCATTAAAATCGACAAGGGGTAATAAATCATAGGTTTGTCGTAAACTGGAAGAAGCTGTTTAGAGATAACCCTTGTTGCTGGATATAGCCTTGTTCCTGCGCCACCTGCTAAAATTATTCCTTTCATAGTATCAATAATAAAGGATAAAGGATAAATGATAAAGGATAAATGATAAAATCTTATACATCTTTGCGATAATGAATTTTCTTGTTTATGCTTGCGAAGATATTTTTAAGCTCTTCTGATTCTTTTACTAAATAATCCAAACTGGTACCATTTAAAATACCTGTTGCCTTCATAATTCTTAGCCAATAGTTACTTTCTTTTGCCTCACGAAAGCAAATACCAATTTTATATTTAAAGTCTTCCTTACTATACGCCCATTGAGCCTCCCTGCCCTGTTAAATACATCAAGTTAATTTTCTTTTCTTATGAAATTCAACACTCCTTAGCTATTTTTTTAAAGATAATAACTCATTATCTTTAAAATTCCAAGATTTTTCTCCAGATACATTTTATTTAACAGGGTAAATAATTTGCACCAACTGAAGTAGCTGATTTTGCTAATTGATATTTTATAACATCATTCTCTTTTGAACATTTAACTTCTTTTAAGAGCTTGATTATTTCCACTGCAAAGTTAAATGTGCGCCCTTGCAAGTCCTTCTTGTTCTTAAAACTATTTTCTTCCATCTTTATCCTTTTTCCCTTATCCTTTTTTAGTCGGTTGCTTCTGTGATTCTTTAAATTTCAGCAGAATTTCTAAATCTGCTTGGTCTTGTTTGCGGTCTAATTTTTTCTTATTTTTTATCAATTCATTCAATCCAATAAAGTAAACTTCTTGTTCTCCGTATTTTCCTACGGTTTTATTTTCCCAGACTTCTTTAAAGCTACAGCCCTCTATAGAAGTAATTAAATCAATTCTTATAGGCTCGAAACCCAATTGAATTATCCTCTCTTTTTCTATAAAGTCTTCTTTTTTTAATCCCGCATTTTTAAATCCAAATTTCTCAAGAGATTTTAGAATTTTCTCAGCATTATCAACAGTTGCCTCTACCAATATATCCATATATTTGGTATATCTGGGCTTAACATAAAAAGCCACCGCATATGCACCAATTATACAGTATCTTACTTTATTTTTGTTGAATAATTCTAATAAATCTTCGTAGTCTTTTTCCACTTTCGTCTCGTTTCTCGGGTTTAAGTTTAAAATTTAACTCTCTTAAAAATTGCATTATCTCAAATCTCTGGGTAGTAGTCATCTGCCGGTAATAGTTCTCATCAAACTTTTCTGCTTCCTCAAAGGAATTTGATTTATTTATCCATATCTTTTTCATAAAAATTTATACTTAAGGGTTAGTTCTTTTTTTAATTCTTCTATTTGTTTTCTTATTCTATTATATTCAGTCATCTTTTGTTTTAG
>JAGMDW010000074.1 GCA_023128455.1 Desulfurellaceae bacterium | reverse complement strand
AATGGTAGCGGGGATAGGATTTGAACCTATGACATTCGGGTTATGAGCCCGACGAGCTACCAGACTGCTCCACCCCGCAACAAACACGCTATAAAATAGTAAAGTTTATGTGGAAAGTCAAGAACCTGTTGACACAAAAAATCGCATATAATAAACTCCACTCATGGATACAAACATTTTACTGTTTATAAACCATTTGCGCAGTCCTCTATTGGATGAGTTTTTTTTGTTTATTACAAATAAATACAATCTTGTCTTCATTGTTATTCCACTCATAATTGCACTACTTTTAAAATTTAAAAGATATGCTTTTTGGATCATTCTAACCATAATCATTGCCGCCATTGTATCCAATACACTCTGTTCCTATGCACTGAAACCATTTTTCGGCAGAGTCAGACCTTGTATGCTGAATATTCCAGATCTTCATCCTTTACTTCATATCGGCTCCCATTCATTCCCCAGTAATCATGCGGCAAATATATTTACATTCGCTACCGTTTTATATTCATTCTGGAAAAGGTCTGCCTATTTTTTTTATCCCTTAGCCTTTTTAGTCAGTATAGGGAGAGTATATGAAGGCGTTCATTTCCCCGCAGATGTTTTAGCTGGTGCAATCTTTGGTATTATAATTGCTTTAATTATTTCCTTTTTATTTAAGAAAATATGGAACGAAGATACATCTATTTAAGCTGGCTTGTAATTTTACTCTTTTCGTTGTTCCGACTGTTATATATTCTCTCATGCTCAATAGATCTCTGCCCCGACGAGGCACAATATTGGAACTGGTCCAGACATTTAAGTATCAGTTATTACACAAAAGGTCCTCTCATAGCTTATTTTCTCAAAATAACAACCGCTGTATTTGGAAACAATGTGTTGGGCGTAAGAAGTTTGGCTCTTATTATTTCCACCATATCTTACATAGCAATTTTCTACTTTACAAAAAAGATTTTTGATACAAAAATCGCATTCATCGCTGTTGTTATAGGTGAATTTTTACCCATTTCAAATGCCGGTGCGATAATCAGCCATGTAGATGCGCCGCTGCTCTTGTTGTGGACATTTTCTTTCATCTATGCCTACAAAATGGAAAATAAAAAAACTGTTTCCTGGATCTTTTTAGGTGTTCTCATTGGATTAGGTTTTCTTGCAAAATACTCTATGTATCTGTTTCTATTCTCTTTTGTTTTATATCTCCTATTCACAAAAAAGGGCAAAATAATCGTTTCTAACCGATTTATACTTATGCTTTTGGCAATAATTATTGTCTCCATGCCCGTATTTATATGGTCATTTGAACACAACTTTGCAAACTTTTCTCATCTTTTCCATTTAACAAAGATAGGAGAAGGTGAATGGTTGTCGTTTTCTTCTTTGGGTGACTACATCGGCGGACAGGCAGGAGTATTAAGCCCTGTATTCTTTATTGTATATATTATCTCTATGTTCTTTTGCTTAAAGAAAAAACTGTATTATCTATTTTTCTTCTCATTTCCTGTCTTTTTACTATTCTTGATAGTTTCTATTCATACCTCGGTTTACGCCAACTGGCCAGGATGCTCATATGTAGCAGGCATTATCGCTGCCGCTTTATATCTGAAAAACAAAAAGAAATTGCTTATTTTATGTATAGTTGTTGCTTTCTTATTTAATTTCTTTGCCTATGGAAATAATTTTCTATATATATTCTTAAAAAATCCCAAACAAAACCCAGCCAATAGACTAAAGGGGTGGAGTGAGCTTGCTCATGAAGTAGATAATATAAGAAAAAAATATCCTCAAAGTTTTGTCATCAGCGATAACTATAAAATTTCCAGTGAAATGGCGTTTTACTTAAAAGATCAACCTCAAACCTTTGTCTTTTCGCCGGACAAGATCACACAATATACATTTTGGGAAAAGCATCCAGAAGGGAAATTAGCAATATTCATCACCTACGATGATGATAAAGTGCCAGGAAATTTTGAAAAAACATGCACAGAAGAAAAAACTGTAAATATAATAAAAATGAATAAAACAATAAGAACATTCACAATCTGGTCTTGTAAAGTTGACAAAAAGCGATTTGTCCTATAAAAAATGGTTTATTAAGATTATAGGAGGATGAAAGTGGAAAGGACTAAATTCATCTTAGATGAAAATGAAATGCCCACATCCTGGTATAACATACAAGCAGACCTGCCAGAACCATTACCACCTGTTCTGCATCCCGCTACAGGAAAACCTGTCACTGCCGATGATCTAAAAGCCATTTTCCCCATGGAATTGATCAAGCAAGAGGTAAGTCTTGAAAGGTGGATTGAAATTCCGGACGAGGTGCAGGAAATCTATAGGGTGTGGAGACCTACAACACTATTCCGCGCACATAGATTAGAGAAAGCCTTAGACACACCAGCTAAGATTTTCTACAAATATGAGGGAATGAGCCCTCCTGGCAGTCATAAACCCAATACTGCCGTAGCTCAAGCTTACTACAATAAGAAAGAAGGTGTCAAGCGCATCTCTACAGAAACAGGAGCCGGACAGTGGGGAAGTGCTCTATCCTTCGCCGGAACTTGTTTTGGTATAGAAATAAAGGTTTATATGGTTAGAGCGAGCTATGACCAAAAACCCTATCGTCGGGTTATGATGGAAACCTGGGGAGGAAAATGCGTTCCCAGTCCCAGCCCCGACACTAAAGTAGGACGAGCTATATTAGAAAAAGACCCGAATTGTACAGGTAGTTTAGGCATTGCTATAAGTGAAGCAACTGAAGATGCTATATCCCGTGATGATACTCATTATTCT
>JAGMDW010000073.1 GCA_023128455.1 Desulfurellaceae bacterium | reverse complement strand
ATTGTATCCTGTGGTATTCCCGTTATGGGTCACTTAGGATTAACACCACAGTCTATAAATATTTTTGGTAGATATAGAGTAAGAGGAAAAGAACAAAAAGAAGCAAAAAGAATAATAGAGGATGCAAAATATCTACAAGAAGCTGGAGTTTTTTCCATCGTTTTGGAAGCAGTGCCGCTTCCAGTGGCAAAAGAAATCACAGAAAATGTGAATATACCTACCATCGGTATTGGTGCATCACAGTTTTGCGATGGACAGGTGCTTGTTTTTCATGACCTTTTAGGTTTATTTGAGGAATTCAAACCTAAATTCGTTAAGAGATATGCTCATCTAAAACAAGATGCAGTAAAAGCAGTCAGGCAGTATATTGATGAGGTAAAAAAAGGTATATTCCCGGATGAAGAACACAGCTATTTATGAAAATTATTAAAGATATAAAAGAAATGCAAAACCTAAGTAAGAATTTAAAGAAAGATAAAAGCATTGGTTTTGTTGCTACCATGGGGTTTTTGCATGAAGGACACCTGAGTTTGGCTCATCAGGCCAAAGAACAGAATGATGTTGTAGTAATGAGTATATTTGTCAATCCCTTACAGTTTGCCGAAGGTGAAGATTTCAACACCTATCCCCGAGACAGAAAAAGAGATGAAAAGTTAGCAGAGGAAGCAGGTGTGGATATATTATTTTTTCCCTCTCCAGAAGAAATGTATCCAGAAAATTTTCAAACTCATATAAATGTAGAAAAACTGACCCAGGTTCTGGAAGGTGCATCCCGCCCCTTATTCTTTAAAGGTGTTACAACAGTTGTGTGTAAACTGTTCAACGCTGTAAAGCCAATTAGAGCATACTTTGGGGAAAAGGATGCTCAACAACTTATCGTGATTAAAAAAATGGTGGAAGATTTGAATATGGATGTAGAAATTGTTCCGATGCCCATCATAAGAGAATACGATGAATTGGCAATGAGCTCGCGTAACAAGTATTTAAACCCAGAGGAAAGGAAAAGCGCCGTATCTTTGTATAAAGCCCTAAAAAAAGCTAAACAGATGATAGATGATAAAATCTTTGACACTAAAATCATCATTCAAAATATGGAAAAAATCATCTCTTCTTATCCTTTTACACATATTGATTACATCAGTATAAATCATATAAGTAATTTAAAATCTTTAAAATATATAGAGATAGGCAAAACACTGATTTCCCTGGCTGTATTTGTAGGTAAAACCAGACTTATTGATAATATTTGGATATAAGGAGGCTTCAAAATGATGAGGATAATGTTTGTAGGGAAAATTCACAGAGCAACAATAACAGATGCTGATTTAAATTACGAAGGCAGCATCACTATTGATGAAAATTTAATGGAAAAAGCGAATATGTATGAAAACGAAAAGGTCTGTGTGTGGGACATAGATAACGGCAACCGCCTTGAGACATATGCCATAAAAGGAAAAAGAGGCAGTGGTATCATCTGTTTGAATGGCGCAGCAGCACGGAAGGTAGGTGTAGGAGACAAGGTAATCATTGCCAGCTTTGCCATGATGGATGAAAAAGAAGCAAAATCTCATAAACCAAATGTTGTTCTGGTTGATGAGAAAAACAGAATCACCCAAGTTAAAAAAGAAGAAAATGCAACCCATAAGCCAAAAATGTGGATAAATGAATGAAGAGAAAAAATATCTCTTCATTCTCTTTCTTATAAGTTTTGTTTTTTTCTTTGCCCGCATCTGGGAACCATATTTAAGTGGCGATGCTTTAAAACATGCACTCGTAGCAAAAGAAATAATCTTTACAAAAGATTGGTTAAATTTAAGCTTGGGTTATGAGCCATATTTAAAAAAACCTCCTTTTTATTTCTGGTTAATTGCCATATCTTACAAAATTTTTGGTATATCTGCCTTTTCTGCTCGACTTTTCCCTGCTTTATTCGGTATCTTTAATGCATTTCTCATTTACATAATAGGCAAAGAAATATTTAAAGAGAAAATCTATGCACTTATTGCCGCTCTATTTTTTGTAATAAACTGGCATGTTCTAAGACTTACCACCATTGTGAGGATGGAAAGTATCATCACATTCTTTATCTTTTTGAATTTTTATCTCTTAATGAAAGGTAAAAAGTATTTTATTCTCTCTGGCATTCCTTTAGGATTAGGCATTCTGACCAAAGGACCATTAGCTTTTTTAGGAATTCTATCGTTTTTAATATTTTGTCTTTTAAAAAGAGATTTTAGGTTTGTCTGCTGGCAATTCTTGTTTGGTTTATTTATTACCGTTTTTATTTCTTCCCCCTGGTATATATACGAATGGATAGAAAACAAAGCATTTTTTACAGAATTTCTCGGAAATCAAATTGGAGCAAGAATCACAGGTTCACTATCTGAAGGAGAAGAAAGAAATTATATCTTCTATTTCTACAGACTTTTAACAAACTTTTGGCCAGGTTTGCCATTTTTCATAATAGGTATTTACTTTTTCTTTAAAAAGAAGGTGTTTATAGAAAATGATTGGTGGAAAACAATATTTGTTTATATAATCTTTGTTTTTATTATTATAAATGTGCCAAAAGAAAAATTTACTCGTTATCTGTATTATCTTTACCCTTCATTTGCTTTATTTTGTGCATTAGCTTTGAAGGAGCTAAACGGAGGGAAGGTGTTTGTAAAAATTACTTACCCTCTTACTGTTTTCTATCTATTAATAGTTATTCTCTATCCTCATCCATTTCATAAAGATAAATTCAAAAATTGTCACAACACTTGTAAAATAATTAAGAACATGGATGCAAATATAAAAACCGAGGGATTGTCAGAACTTGAAAACTGCTATTTTTATTTCTACTGCGTAAAAGATTTAAACAAAAAACCATCCGTTTTAATCTCTAAAAAGGAACGCAAAAAATCTATTTATTCACAAGACGGAATTTTCCTGTATAAAATCAACAATTCTGCTGAGTAAAAATGTCTGAAATGCTTTTTTAGCCTCGGGATTAAGATATTTTTTGCCTCACGATTACTTGGATTAAGACAGATTAAGATGAATAAAGATAAATAATTTCTTTCCCTTTTTAAATCCGTCCAATCCTGAAGAAATCCAGAGGCTAAAATTTCTTTTCCTATCTGTGTAAATCGGTGCTAATCTGTGGCTTAAATTCTTTTTTTATTTATCCACATTCTCAAATTCAAAGGCATTTATATTTCCATACATATCTTCCACAGAGAAAAATGTGATTTTATCTCCTTTTGTTTTTAAAGAGATAGAATAAATGAGACATTCTTCTTTTGGCTTTAAGATAATCTTCCCATTCTTTTCTTTTCTTAAAAAAAGTGTATCTATATTCTTCTTTTCCTTCCATAGGATACACAATGCCTCTGCCCATCCTGAAAGTTCATATATCTTCGTTTTCTTCCCTACCTTATAATACAAGAGCTTGCCTTTTATGATTATCTTTTCTCTTCCATAATCAAGGGTGATAAAATCGTCTATCTTTAAATAACCTTTATTTATTGTCTTCTCTTCATAAAAAGGATTGTAGGCAGTCTGGATAAATTTTCCAGAGACAAAATTCAAATCCCCTGCATTAACAGGAGCTATGAGCAATGCCCACAATATCAAAAATAGTAATATTCTCAATTTCAGCATATTTTTTTATTCCTTCTATTATTTCTAAAGATACATAAGGATTTACAAGATTTGCGGTTCCTATCTGAATGAGAGACGCCCCTGCCATCATGTATTGTAAAGCAACATCTGTATTGTAAATACCTCCTACACCAATTATGGGGATATTTATC
Source organism: Desulfurellaceae bacterium (assembly GCA_023128455.1). Classification (GTDB taxonomy): domain Bacteria; phylum Campylobacterota_A; class Desulfurellia; order JAGGSF01; family JAGGSF01; genus JAGGSF01. Next base: position 404 of record JAGMDW010000073.1, on the reverse strand, counting down.
TTTTCATAAACATCATACACAATCTTCAAAGCAATAGGATACATGCAAGGACCAGAAAGTCCTCCTTTTTTAGCTGCCAGAAACGGCTTTTTCTGTCTTGTATCTATTATCATTGCAGGAACAGTGTTGATAAGCGTTACTGCATCTGCACCGGCTTTTTCTGCTTCTTGAGCCACTGATATAACATTGCTTTCAGGGGTAAGTTTCACAAAAATAGGAATATTCGTTATCTTTTTTAAAGATGAAACAAGAGCAAATACCATCTCTCGATCCTTACCAAATTCTATACCTCCTTTCTCCACATTGGGACAGGACACATTTACTTCAATGGCAGAAATTGAATCTATCTCATTTAATTTTTCTGCAATCTTTAAATATTCTTCAATTTTCTCACCGTATATATT
>JAGMDW010000072.1 GCA_023128455.1 Desulfurellaceae bacterium | reverse complement strand
GCTAAATTCTTTCCAGATTCCATATCAGGCACGGAATGACATCTAATGATAACCTTGCTACTTGCAGCGGGCTATTTATTTTTCTCCTAAAATAATTTTTCTTCCCATACCTTCTTTTCCCAATTACCTGCTGTTCTTATAATGAATTCCAAATCATCGTGCTGTGGTTTGAAATGCAACATTTTTCTAATCTTTTTTGAGTCGGCTATCAAGACAGGCGGATCGCCTTCTCTCCTTTCTTTAAACTTTGTAGGAAAATTTATGTTCATTACTTCTTTTGTTTTATTTACCACCTCAAGAACGGAATAACCATGACCATAACCACAGTTAAATACATTACTATTTCCGCCATCCATTAAATAATCCAGAGCCAAAACATGCGCCTGCGCTAAATCCTCTACATGTATATAATCTCTTATGCATGTTCCATCATCCGTATCATAATCGTTGCCGTAAATTTCCAAACACCTGTATTTGCCTAAGGCGGTACGCACACAACGGGTAATAAGATGAGTAGCATCCTTTACTACCTGACCAATTCTGCGTTTTTCATCTGCCCCCGCTACATTAAAATATCTCAAACAAACATGCTGAATAGGTAAATCCTGCAAAATCTTTTCTACCATAAGTTTTGTATATCCATAAGGATTTATGGGATTCAGTGCCATATCTTCTTCAACAGGATTTACACGAGGGATACCGTAAACGGCGGCGGAAGAAGAAAATACAAATTTCTTTACATTAAACTTCTCACAGGTTTCCATGAGATTAATACTATTTATCACATTATTTCTATAATATTTCAAAGGATATTTAACAGACTCAGGAACAACAATAGATGCTGCCATATGAATTACTGCATCAGGCTTAAAACAGGAAAAAACATCTTCTAATGTTTTATTATCATTTAAATCTCCCCTAATAAGCTCTCCATACAGAACCGCCCAGGCATGGCCGGTGGAGAGATTATCATAGACAAGAATATCATATCCCTTTTCTCCCAACGCTTTAACGATAAAACTGCCGATATAGCCGGCGCCACCAGCGACAAAAACCTTCATCTTTTCAATTATATAAAATCCTTGTGTAATTACTATTTAAAAATCACAGGATAATCCTCTTCAAATCAAAAAAGGTTAAATTTACCTTTGAAGATCCAAATCCTTAAGTGCAGATATCTTATCTCTCAGAGCAGCTGCTGTCTCAAAATCCAGGTCCTTTGATGCTTTTTGCATCTCTAAGGTGAGTTTCCTTATCACCTTAGGCAATTTCTTCTTTTCTATATACTCACCAGAAAGTTCCACCAACTTATCTGTTGCCCTATAATCCATTTCACACATCTCAGCAATACTATCCTCCGTAGTTTTTGAAATGGTATAAGGAATAATGTGATGTTCTTTATTGTATTCAAATTGCTTTTTTCTCCTCCTTTCCATTTCTCTTATTGCGCCTTGCATCGATTGTGTCAGTTTTGATGCATAAAAGATAACCAATGATTTGACATTTCTTGCCGCCCTTCCTGAGGTTTGGATAAGAGAGGTCTTTGACCTCAAAAAACCTTCCTTATCCGCATCTAATATTGCAACCAGACTCACCTCTGGAATATCCAGTCCTTCCCTTAACAGGTTTATACCAATTAGACAGTCAAATTTCTTTTCTCTTAAATCTTTTATAATCTTTGCCCTTTTTAAAGACTCTATGTCGGCATGCATATATTTTACCTTTAATCCTAAATCCGTATAATATTCGGTTAAATCTTCTGCCATGCGTTTAGTAAGCGTGGTTACCAGAACTCTCTCATTTTTTTCCGCTTTTTCCTTTATCTCCTTATATAAGTCATCCACTGCGGTAGAAAGAGCCCTTATCTCAACCGGTGGATCAACCAACCCCGTAGGTCTGATGATCTGCTCTACGATATGCGGTTTCGATTTTTCTTTTTCCCAATCCGATGGTGTTGCTGAAACAAAGATTACCTGATTTAATTTCTTTTCAAATTCTTCAAATTTCAAGGGTCTATTATCCAAAGCTGAAGGTAATCTAAATCCATAATTTACCAGGCTTTTTTTTCTGGAATAGTCCCCATTATACATGCCGTGCAATTGAGGAATAGTCACATGACTTTCATCTACAATGGTAAGAAAATTGTCTCCAAAATAATCTATAAGGGCAGCAGGCGGCTCACCTGCCTTTCTCCCCGAAAGATGACGAGAGTAATTCTCTATACCCGGACAATAACCTATTTCTTCCAACATCTCCAAATCAAAATTCACCCTTGTTTCTAATCTCTCTACCTCCAGCAATTTTCCTTGAGAACGAAAATAATTCAATCTTTGTTTTAATTCTTCCCTTATCGCTTGACAGGCATCTATTCTATGCAATTTTGATGTCACATAAAAGGATGCAGGGAAAATCACAACATCATCTAAGCTTTGAATAAGCTTTCCTGTCAAAGGGTCAAATTCAAAGACCCTTTCTATAATATTATCATCTATAATAGTTCTTATCGCTGTGTTTCGCATATACGCAGGATAAACATCAATTACTTCTCCCCTTACCCTGAATGTCGCTCTCTGAAAATCAATATCATTTCTCTTATACTGCATCTCTATCAATTGAGAAAGAAAGCCTTTACGGTCTATATTGTCTCCTCTATGCAGATGCAATCTCATCCCGCTGTATTCCTCTTTACTGCCTATGCCGTATATACAGGAAACAGAAGCAACGATAAT
>JAGMDW010000071.1 GCA_023128455.1 Desulfurellaceae bacterium | reverse complement strand
ATGGCTGTAGACTGGCAAAAACTGTGGCAAAGAACAGAAAAAGTTAAAAAACTGTTAGAAGGAACAAAAATAGTAGAGGTTTTTACACCTCAAGGCACACACCTTGAGATCTATTTAAATGGAAGAGTTGTTCTTTGCGATACAGGTGATTTAACTAAAAAAGGTTCTTGTAGTAATTTGCCAGCCGGTGAGGTATATTTTGCTCCTAAAGAAGGAAAAACAAAAGGAAAAATGGTTATTGAATATTCACCTACCGCTAAATTGGTAAACCCTCTTATACTGCACATAGAAAAAGGAAATTTATCAAGTATAGAAGGTGATGACCCTTTTAAGGAAAGATTAGAGGGTGTGTTTGAAAGAATGCCTTTAGCTAAAAATATAGCAGAACTGGGTATAGGAACAAATGATAAGGCAAAAAGGGCAGATAATATATTAGAAGCAGAAAAGATATTGGGCACGGTGCACATAGCATTTGGAGACAATGCATCTTTCGGTGGTAATGTTTCTGTCCCCTTTCATGAAGACTATATCCAATTTTATCCTACCGTAGTTTTACACAAAGAAACAGGTAGTTTTCTTCTCTTACATGGAGGAAAATTATGTATATAATTTCTATCCTCTTTTTATTTTCCTTTTTTATTGCCTTTATTCTTTTTCCCTATCACATCAGGTGTTTTGTTAGAAGAAAAATTACAGGAAAGGATATGCACAAGAGCGGCGAAAGAATGGTTCCGGAGATGGGAGGAATGGTTATTATTTTTTCCTTTTCCTTGAGCATTGTTTTACTTATAGGATGGAAAACATTCTTACAAAAGAATCTTCCAGTAGATGTTTTCTCTTTGCTCGCTGTTTTGTCCGTTGTTCTTATCATAGGTTTAATAGGTATTATGGATGATTTTTTGAATATTAGACAAAAAATTAAAGCCATTTTCCCCTTGTTCGCTGCCTTGCCACTATCTGCCATTAAAGCCGGTACACCAACTATGTCTCTTCCTTTTATAGGTCAGGTTTATTTTGGCATTCTCTACCCACTTTTACTTGTTCCCATCGGTGTAACGGGTGCTTCAAATGCATGGAACATGCTGGCAGGATTTAATGGCCTGGAGGTAGGAATGGGCATTGTAGCTATGATTTTTTTATCTGTTGTTGCCTACATGGTAGAATCTACAACTGCACTCTATATTTTAGCCGTAGCATTGGGGGCGCTTTTTGCTACTTTATATTACAACTGGTATCCAGCCAAGGTTTTCATCGGTGATGCAGGAACACTATCCATAGGGGCTGTAATAGCCTGCTGTGTAATCTTAGGTAATTTTGAAAAGGCAGGTGTCATTATCGTTATTCCCCATATTGTTGATTTTTTAATAAAATTGCCTTATAAGCTACCGAAGAGTTTTGGTTTGTATAAAAATGGTAAACTCTATTGTCCCAATAGTAATCCTGTAGGTTTATGTCAGCTTATTATGAAGATTTCTGGCGGCATCAGTGAAAGAAATCTGGTTTTGTCCCTGATGGGTATTGAGACAATATTTGGGGCATTAGCGGTTCTGGTTTATCTATGATTACATTTAAGATTTTGCAACAATTTCTTTTGCCCAGTGTATTTTTGTTTATCTTACTTATCGCCGGTTTGGTCCTCTTCAATAAAAAGATAGGGAAGATTTTTGTCATCCTTTCTATCTTTTTATATTATGTCTTTTCTATTTCCCCTACTGCTGATCTAATCATTTACCCTCTGGAAGGAAAATATAGACAATGTAAACAGCATCTAAATACAGTTGTTGTTTTAACAGGTGGCGTGAAACATGCTGATTTACCTTTAACCAGCAAATTGAGTAAAAGTATGCTGTACAGAACGGTGGAAGCATTACGCATATCTTTTGAAAACAATAAAAATGTAAGAATAATTATCTCTGGCAACAATCCTATCAACAAAAGAGAAAGAGAAGCAATATTTGTAGAAGAACTCATGAAGAAATTTGGCGTTCCAGAAGAAAAAATAATAGTGGATACAAGGTCAAGAAATACCCGGGAAAGTGCCTTTAATTTGAAACTATCTTTAAGAAAAAAACCATTTCTTCTGGTAACCTCTGCTTATCATATGCCCCGTGCTCTATATATATTTAAAAGGTATGGCACAAATCCTATACCTTGTCCCTGTGATTTTGAGAGAGATAAACAATACAACATCTTAGATTTTTTCCCTAATCCCCGAAACTTGAGAAAATGCAACTTAGCATTTCACGAATATTTTGGCATTCTATGGTATCATGTGGGATTTTGATGTAGTCATAATTGGAGGTGGACCTACAGGATGCATCTTAGCAGAAGAAATAGGAGATGAGGTCTCTGTTTTAGTAGTGGAGGAAGACAAAGAGATAGGCAAACCCATAAGATGTGCAGGCTTTGTCAGTGAAAGATGTATAAAGGAAGCAGATGCATATAAATCAATACTGAAACAAAAAAATAAAATAGTCATTCATTCACCTAAAGGAAAGTCTGCTGTTGTAAATACAAAAGAAAATTTATTCGTTATAAAGAGAGATAAATTTGATCAAATCATATTCAAAAGAGCAATAAAAAAGAAAAAAGTAGAATTTGAATTAAATACAAAAGCCATAAGAAATGATGGTAATGCTATTCTATTAAGGAATAAAGATGGATTAAAAACTGTAAGAGCAAGAATTATTGTGGGTGCAGATGGAGCTTTGAGTAATGTGGCAAAATGGTTTTCCTTTCCGCCTGTAAACACAAATTTATATGCATTTCAAACATACATACCCCACAATAAAGAAGAGGTAGAGGTCTTCTGGGGAAAAGACATTGCTCCTTCATTTTTTTCATGGATTATACCAGAAAATGGTACGGCGAGAATTGGTCTGGCTTCTCAAGAAAATCCTTATTTCTATTTTAAAAATTTTTTAAACCGATTTACGGATGAAAAATTGAAAATTACAGGAGGAGTTATTCCTATTGGGGCAAGAAAAAATACGGTGAAGGGAAATGTTTTATTGGTAGGCGATGCGGCAGGACAGGTGAAACCCACCTCGGGAGGGGGATTATATACAGGAATAACATGTGCAAAGGAAGCAGCTAATGCAATTAAAGAGGTGATATTTTCTGAAGACATAAAAAAGCTTTCAAAATATGAAAGAAATTGGAGAAAAAAGATAGGAAGAGAACTTTATTTTGGGATGCTTATTCACAAAATAAGATGCAGGATTTCGGATGAAGAGAGAGATAGATTTGTATCTTTTGTTTCTCATTGCAAAGAATTGGTAGAAAATAATATAGATATAGATTATTTGAGTAAGATAGCAAAAAAAATGTGGAAATATCCTGCTACCTGGCGTGAAATACTGTGTATCATTCCTCCTTATAGGTTTATTCCTTTAGTGATTCGCTCTATATTTAAGTGATATGCAGATAGAAATACTCGGCGTAGAATCATTGGGTGTCAGGGGTCTTTCCTGTTTAATAAAAACAAAGAGCCGCAGAATAGTCATAGACCCCGGGGTTGCATTGGGTTATAGACGACATGGTTTACTTCCTCATCCAGTCCAAGTCGCAGCCTCTGAAATTGTAAAAGATAAAATCAGAGAAGCACTCAAAGGTGCAACGGATGTTGTCCTCAGCCACTTTCATGGCGATCATATACCTTTGGTAGATGCCAATCCTTACCAGCTCTCTGCGCAAAGTGTAGTTGAGCTTTTTAAAACTGCAAGAATCTGGGCAAAAGGGAAAGAAAATATTTCTTATCACCAACTCCAAAGAACAAAAGCCTTGGAAAAGATACTAAGTAGAAAATTAACAAGTGCAGAGGGTTTAAACGATGGAATACTGTCATTTTCTCATTCCGTTCCTCACGGAGAGATAGGTAACGGATATGTGATGATGACACGGATTGAAGAAGGAAAAGAGGTTTTTGTTCATGCCTCAGACATAGAAATGCTAAACGATGAATCCATAGAAACAATATTAAAATGGAAGGCTACTACAGTTTTAGCATCCGGTCCGCCTATTTATCTGCCTCGTCTTACCAGGAAAATGAGAGAAAATGCCTGGCAAAGGGCTTTAAGATTAGCACAAGAGGTTGAAACCTTAATACTTGATCATCATCTATTGCGCTGTCTGGAGGGAGAAAGATGGCTAAACCGCCTATCTTATGTTACAGGAAAAAGGGTTATGTGTGCTGCCGATTTTATGGGCCGCCGCCGCAGATTGCTTGAGGCAAACCGCAGGTTATGGTATAAAAAGATGCCCGTACCTGAAGGGTGGCATGAGGCTTACAGCATAGGTGAAATAAATGCACAATTTTATAGGAAGTTTCTCTAAAAATTTCTGTATCATAAAAACTTAGAATAAAGGAGAGAATAAATGAAAATCAAAAAAGTCTTAAAATGGATAAGCATTTCAGTAGTAATCATAATAACTGCTCTACTATTAGGCAAAAGCGTGCTTATAAAACACGCAGTACAAGTGGGAATAAAAAAAGCAATAGGAATAAATACATCGATTGACAAAATTAATATTGGACTATTTCAGAGCACTATCCAGATTAAGGGATTAACAATCTATAACCCTGAGGGGTTTAAAGGAGAAACACTTGCAAAGGTACCATTGATATACTTGGATTACGAACCTGGACCATTACTTCACCATAAGATGCATTGCACTAAAATGAAGATAAATGTCAACGAGATAACAATAGTCAGGAATGAGATCGGAGAGGTAAACTTGAATCGGCTAAAGTCAATTGCTGAGGAAACAGGTTCTCCCCAAAAAGCCAAAAAAAAGAAGGAAACAGAAGTAAAGATTGACAAACTAATTCTGACTGTTGATCATGTAAAATTTGTAGATTATTCAAAAGGGGAGAGGCCTAAACAATTGACAATACCTATTGCTCTTAATCGTGAAGAATTTAAAAATCTCAATAGCACAGAGGAAATAATCCGGGTAATAGTTTTGAAAACAATAGTATCCGCTGGATTGTATAATATCGGAATATCTATAGATAAAGTATCTACTGGCCTTGAACATATTGGTGGAAAAGGCATGGAAACATTAAAACAAGGGTTGGAAAAATATAACAAGAATGTTAAATCCAAAATCCATAAATTCCTGGAAAGATTAAAAATCTTTGGCAACTAAACAGGACTTAGCTTGTTAAAATACTTTTGGGAACATATACCTTACCGTCCATCAGCCGGCGGGCTGTCCTCCCCGTAGAAATACTCTTTATGTTTATCTCATTGTTAAGTTCTATTTCTGTTTTTACATCCATGATGCCAGAAGGATGTAGAATGTTCAATTTATCTCCATTTTTTTTGGCAAGTTCATATACGACTGTCCCTGGAATTTTAGATGCCGCTCCTATGCATACCGCCCCCGTTGCAGCGTAACTTTCATGCACTCTGCCCATAGAAAGCATAAAGGAGACAATATCGGCATTTTCGTCTTTTGAAGATTGAACCAATGCTATCTTGGGAATGGCTGCTGACTTTAAAGACGCCTTTTCTAAATTCTCTGCAAATCCTAAAATACAAGCCACATAATCCCTTATTTCATTCAATCTATCAATTGAGCTTTTCTTGTCCCATATTTTTAAATCTATATTCACATCCTCTGCTCTTATAAAAACCATCGGATTTGATACATCTAAGATGGATACCTCAACAGCTTCTCTACCAATATTCAATGTTTCTTTCCTTCTTCCGGTGGGAAATAGTTTTCCCGTTTTCGCCCCTGCAGGTTCAATGTATTTTATAGTTATCTTTGCTCCACTTTTTTGAACGCCGGCGATAGAGTAATCCCCTTGAGTAACAGACTTCCCATTTTTTACAGGGACAACAACTTCAAACCTTTTTCCAGTGTTAACATTTAATATCTTCACACTTGTCTTTGGCTCTTTTGCTTCTACAAGACCCCCATCTATAGCAAATGGTCCTACGGCAGAAAGCAGATTCCCACACATTCCCTTATAATCAACAATAGCCTCATCTATTCCTACCTGTGCAAAGAGGTAGCTTATATACTCATCCTTTTTTGAAATTACCACTACTTTACTGGTATGCGAAGTTGCACCACCCAAACCATCTATTTCTCTCCTATCAGGACTTCCAATGGCACTCAAGAATATATCATCCCAGAAATTTCTTTCTGGAAGATCTTTTTCATGAAAAAACAACCCTCTACTGGTACCACCACGATATACAACAGCGGGTATGCCGAAAAGATCATACATATTTCTTTATAAACTCATCATAATTGATGAGTTTATAAAGCTCATCTCTGGCATACATTAAAGGAATAGAATTCTTTTGACTGCCTGTTTCTTTTATCTCTTTTAATACATGAAATGTGGCTTTCATAGCCATTCTCAGTGTGGTAACGGGGAATATTACTATCTTGTATCCCATCTGCTCAAACTCTTTAGCAGAGATATAGGGACTCTTCCCAAATTCTGTCATGTTCGCAAGTAAATCACCATTCACCTCTTTGGAATAGGTCTTAAATTCCTCTCTCGATTCTAATGCTTCTGGAAATATCATATCTGCGCCTGCCTCTAAATATGCCTGTCCTCTTTTCACCGCCTCTTCAAATCCCAGAGGACTCCTCGCATCTATTCTTGCCATTATTAAAAAATCCTTATCTTCTCTTGCCTCTGTAGCTGCTTTTATCTTATCTATCATCTCCTGTTGAGAGGTAACCTCTTTCCCTTGAAGGTGGCCACATCTTTTGAGAGACACCTGGTCTTCTATATGAATGCCGCATACACCGGCAGACTCAAATTCTTTCACCGTTCTTTCAACATTCAGGA
>JAGMDW010000070.1 GCA_023128455.1 Desulfurellaceae bacterium | reverse complement strand
TTTCAGGAAGACTCCTGTAAGGTTTTTATAAACCTTACAGGAGCGGAAATGATAAAGAAAAAGATTTGATTTCTGATAGTGCAAGGAGTAAATTCAGACCTTTTCTTCAACCCGAAAATCCTCCTTTTCCCAGAGTCGCTGCCTTTGTAAGAAAAGTAAAAGATTTAGGTTTTGATTTTAAACCGTTAAATATTGAAAAAAATAAAAGGGTGCTGATAGAAGTGTTTCCTTCCGCATCTATATGGGTTTTAGGTAGGGCTGGATTTTACAGTTATTTAGGTGATGAAGCAACTGCAAACAAAGTTGTAAGACGATATAAAAAGGATAAACATAGAGATGAACAGATGATTAAGGATACTTTGAGTGGTTTTGTCCGCTTTTTTGAAAAATTAAATGTTAATTTAAAACAGTGGCTTAATTGTTTTACAGATGATATTTATAAAAATAATATAAAGGGAAAAACTTTTGATGATTTAATGGATGCGGCTATAGCCTGTCTGACAGGCATTTCTTTTTTATTAGGAAAATATAAGGTTTATGGAAAGCCAAAAAACAATAAGGGTTCAATAGTTGTTCCCTGGATTTAAATAACATTTGAGGAGATTAAAATGTCTGAAAAAGGTGACGAAGCCTGGAAAATTGCGCAATGGATGAATAAAAAGGACCAGATAGCGGTGAACTTTGGGATGAAGGTTATGGAGGCAAAATTAGGAGGATGTGTAGTGGAGATGAAGGTAACAGATAAAATGTTAAATGCGGTAGGAATTACACATGGAGCGGTCATCTATGCTCTGGCTGATTTTGCCTTTGCAGTAGCATCCAATAGTTGGGGTCGAGTGGCTGTGGCTTTAAATGCGCATATCAACTTTCCTACCTCCAGTAAAAAGGGGAATATACTTAAAGCTGTTGCCACCGAAGAGGCAAAAAGCCGCCATACTGCTATCTATAGGATTGAAATTAAACGAGAAGATGGTGTATTAGTTGGTTTATTTACAGGAACTGTGTTTAGAAGAGATGACAGTATAGAGCAATGGATGAAAAGCTAACGGTTTGTCTATTTGACATCATCAAAGTGGCAAAGTAAGATATTTTACAGCA
>JAGMDW010000007.1 GCA_023128455.1 Desulfurellaceae bacterium | reverse complement strand
GGGTTATTATATTCCAGTGAATATTCCTTTTCTCCTTCACTTACCTTTATTATTTTTTTCCCATTTTCCGTTTTTCCCTTATATGTTTTCATTTTCACTCCATGGATTAGATTATAAATAAGTTCCCATTGTTGTCAATTCGTAAAGTTGACTTTAAATGAAGGTGGGATTAGAATGGCTTTAAAAAGCGGAGGTGTTGTTATGTTTATGCCCAGCTGGCAAGAACTCATCCCCATATTGATCATAGTCATAATAATCTTTGGAGCAAAGAAATTACCGGAGATAGGATCAGGATTGGGTAAGGGAATAAAGAGTTTTAAAAAATCAATGAAGGAAATCAACGAAGAAGATGTAAAAAAAGAGGATAACAGTCCTAAAAATGAGGAAGTTGAAGCAGAAAAGCTGGAGAAAAAGGATACTAAGTGAAAAAAAAGCTATACCATGTAATTAAAGAGGCATCCAAAGAGTGGGGAGATGCGGATTTCAACATAGAACATACGAGGCAGAAGGAATTTGGTGACCTCGCTACCAATATAGCTATGGTTCTCTCCAAACAGGCGCACCAACCACCGTTAGAGATAGGAGAGGTAATTGCTCGGAAGTTGAGAAAATACAGTATGTTCAGCAAGGTGGAGGTAGTAAAGCCGGGATTTATAAACCTTTTCTTATCGGATGAAGTGTATATAAACATATTTAAAGAAGTATTGGGAAAAGGTGAGGCATTTTTTAAACCAGATGTACAAGGGAAAAGGATACAGATTGAGTTTGTTAGTGCAAATCCTACTGGCCCTCTGCATGTTGGACATGGGAGAGGAGCGGCGATTGGGGATGCGCTTTCTCGCATACTGTCTTTCTGCGGTCATACGGTAGAAAAAGAATACTATATAAACGATGCAGGCAATCAAATACAAACTTTAGGTGAATCTGTGTTTTTCCGATATAGAGAAATCTGCGGGGAGAAAATTTCATTTCCAGAGTATGGATACAAAGGAGATTATATAAAAGATATTGCTCAAAACATCTATCAGCGAGAAAGCAAAAGTCTTTTGGAAAAAGAAGAAAAAGAAGCGGTAAAGATATGTGCAGAGTATGCATCAAATACCATAATGGAAGACATAAAAAATGATTTGAAAGAATTTCGCATTAATTTCACAAATTATTTTCATGAGATTTTTCTTTATCCTGATCAAATTGAAAAAGCGATAAATTACCTTAAGGAGAAAGATCTTGTTTATTGTAAAGACAATGCTTTATGGTTTAAGTCTACGAGTTTTGGTGATGACAAAGACCGAGTATTGAAAAAAAGCGACGGAAGCTACACCTATTTTGCCAGCGACACAGCTTACCACCAAAACAAATTAAGTCGCAACTATGATGAGCTGATTGATATATGGGGAGCAGATCATCACGGATATGTAAGCAGAATAATGGCTGCTTTTAATGCACTTTCGCCAGAGGACTGCAAGCTTCATATCATCCTTGTACAGTTGGTTAACCTATTGGAAAAAGGAGAGAGAATATCCATGTCTACCCGGGGAGGACAATTTGAAACGCTAAGGGATGTAATAAAAGAGGTAGGGGTAGATGCATGCCGTTTTATGTTTTTGACAAAGTCCACTAATACCCATTTAGATTTTGATATTCAAATAGCCAAAGAGCAATCTATGGACAATCCTGTATACTATGTGCAATATGCGCATGCCAGAATATGCAATATATTTGAACAGGTAAAAAGGAAAAAAATAAACATCAGAGAGAATGTGGGCAACTACATATTAAAAACGGAAGAGGAAAAAAATATTGTAAAAGAACTTGTTATATTAAGGGAAGCGATGGATAAATCCGTTCAAGAATTAGAACCTTTTTATGTAGTAAAAAGTCTTATAAATATCGCTTGTGCTTTTCACCAGTTTTATAATCGCAGGCGTGTTATTGGAGCGGAAGAAGAAATTATGCAAAGCAGGTTTAAACTTATCGATATTACCAAAAAAGCAATATCAACGGGATTATCATTAATCGGTGTTTCAGCCCCCAAACAAATGTAGGAGGAAAAAAATGGATGAAAGAAAACAGGAAATTTCAGATTTAATAGGTAGAAGTAAATCTCAAAACAGCTTCTTTCGCTTCTTGGTGGTATTTATCGTTGCATTTGTAGTAGGCTTTGCAGCTGGACTTTTTACAGGGTCTAAGATAAGACCATCGCAAGTAGAGAGAGTAGCCAGAGAAGACATTCAGATAATAAGCGAAGAAAAGAAGAAGGTAGAAGCAGTAAGCCCGGCTGAAGAGGTTGTAGAAACGCCACAGGAAAAGGAAATAACAGTGGCAAAACCAGCAGAAGAGGTCACAGAAGCAACAGAAGAACAAACATTAGAAGAAGAGAAAAAGAAGGAAATAGCAATATCAGAAAAGGAAAGGAAGGCAGTTCCTGCTGCGCGAGAAATTCCACATGTAGGGAATTATACAATCCAAATTATCTCCTGCAGCAGCGAAGACGCTGCTTTAAATATTATGAATAAATTAGGAAAACAAGGATACAAAGTAAAGTTGAAAAAGATAAAAGTTAAGGGAAAAGAATATACAAGGGTATATATCACACAGGTTTCAAATCTTGAGGAGGCCGAGCAGATTGCTGAATTGATGAAGCAAAAATATTCCCTTAAAAGCAGTCCTATGATAAGAAAAGAATGATACCCTATCCTAACATAAATCCTACCATCGTTTGCTTAGGTCCATTCTCTATCAAATGGTATGGGCTTGCATATGTTGTCAGTTTTGCTATAGGCTATATTTATATCTATATATTAGCAAAAAAAAGCAAAATCCCCCTATTGATAAAAGATGTAGACACACTTTTTTTATACAGCATAATAGGAGTAGTGGGTGGAGGTAGAATAGGATACATATTGATATACAATTTTAATTATTATATCTCTCATCCTTTGCATATGCTGTTTATATGGGAAGGAGGAATGTCTTTTCATGGAGGATTAATAGGTTTTATTATCATGGGTCTTATCTTTTGCTCTTATAAAAAGATTAATGCTTATAACATAGCAGATAGAATAGTGCTTATTATCCCTATTGGATTATTCTTAGGAAGAATAGCTAATTTCATCAATGGTGAGCTTTGTGGCCGCGCTACCAATCTCCCCTGGGGCATGGTATTTCCTCAAGTAGACCCAACCCTACGCCATCCCTCACAACTGTATGAAGCCTTTTTCGAAGGCATAGTAATATTCTTGATTTTAGATTTATCAAGGAATAAACTGCTGAATATTAAAGGTGCTTTATTTTGGTTATTTATAATATTGTATGGTTTTTTTAGGTTTATGATTGAATTTACCAGAAAACCAGACCCACAAATGGGGCTTGTGTTTGCTTTTTTTACTGTGGGTCAAATACTTTCAGCTCTTATGTTTGTGATCGGTGTCGTTGCCATAATTTCTGTGTGGAGGAAGAATGTTAGAAGAAATCATCAATTATAAAAAGAAAGAATTAGAGAAAAGAAAAAAAGAAATTTCACTTGATATAATAATAAAGGGATTAAGTTTACTCTCCGATCAACCTAAAGCTAAAGACATGGTAGGATTATTAAAGGGGAAGGAACGAATCAATGTCATCGCTGAGATAAAAAGAAAATCCCCCTCAAGAGGCTATATAAATGAGAATATAGACCCAATGGATATAGCCATAGAGTATGAAAAGGGTGGAGCAAGTGCTATATCTGTCCTCACAGACCATCATTTTTTTGGTGGTGATATAGAGGAAATGACTATGGTAAAGAGAAGTGTAGATATACCAATTTTGCGGAAAGATTTTATTTTTGATGAATACCAGATCTATGAATCTTGCAGTTATGAAGCAGATTGTGTCTTGCTCATCGCCAAGATACTTACGCAGGAAGAATTGAGCAAATTTCTGGTCATACTACATCACTTTGATATGTCCGCTCTGTGTGAAGCTTATGATGAAGAAGATTTGGAAAAAATCCTATCTACAGATGCAAAAATTATAGGAATAAACAACAGAAATTTACAAACATTGGGAGTAGATATAGAGAATAGTGTAAGGCTCGCCTCAAAAATTCCCTCCGATAGAATAATAGTAGCGGAAAGTGGTATAAAGGACAGAAAAGACATTGAATATTTGAAGCAGACAGCGGGCATCAATTGTTTCCTGGTTGGTGAATATCTTATGGAGCCTGGTGAAAAAACGATAAGTGAAAGGTTAAAGGGACTTATCTATGGAAATTAAAAATATAAAAAATATATACTTTATAGGTATTGGCGGAGTAGGAATGAGCAGCTTAGCAAGAATAGTTCAAAACAGAGATTGTAGGGTTTCTGGATCAGATATTATGGAAAATGGATATATACAGGATTTAAGAAAAACGGGAACAAGTATTAACATAGGACATTGTTCAAATAATATAAATAAAGACATCCAATTGATTGTATATTCCTCTGCTATTCCACCTGACAATGTGGAATTAAAGAGGGCAGGGGAGTTAAATATTCCTACATTAAAAAGAGCAAATTTCTTATCTCTCATCTTCAACAACAAGAAAGGCATTGCCATCTCTGGTTCTCATGGAAAAACTACCGCTACAGCAATCCTTGCTTACATTATGAAAAGTGCGGACTACGATATTACGACAATGATAGGTGGAAAAATGTTCAACACAAATAGTAATGCTTATATAGGAAAGAGTGAGTGGATGATAACAGAAGCAGATGAGAGTGATTGTGGCTTCACAAAACTTCATCCATTTATAAGTGTTATTACCAATATTGATGATGATCATTTGAATTTTTACAAAACTATGGAAAATGAGCAAAAAGCATTTTTATCCTTCATAAATAATACTCAGGAAAGTGGCTATTTAATAGTCAACGCTGACAATCCGTTGGCGCTTTCGACAAGTAAAGAAGCAAGATGCAATGTATTCAAGTACTCTTTAACTAATGGAGATATATGTGTAAAAAACATATATACAAAAAATCCTGGTCATATCTTTGATGTATATATCAAGGATAAAAGTTTAGGTACATTTACACTAAATATACCAGGTATCCATAATATTTCCAACGCCTTGCCCGCAATCTTCATTGCACATTCTTTAGGTATAGACACAAGAATAATCAAAAGATCATTGGAATCTTTTAAAGGAGTAGAGAGAAGATTTACTATAGTGGGTAGAGAAAAGGGTATAACGATAGTAGATGATTATGCTCATCATCCCGAAGAGATAAAGGCAACACTAAGTGCGGCAAGTGAAATAAACAACAGTCGTATTGTCGCTCTTTTTCAGCCACACAGATATACAAGAGTAAAAGGATTGTTTGGCAAATTTACAACTGCTTTTGAAAAAGCAAACAAGGTTTTTATAACAGATATCTATTCGGCAGGCGAAAAACCCATTGATGGTATAACTGCAGCAGAATTAGGAAAAGCAATTAACAAATACAGAGATTGTACTTATGTAAGAAAAGATAATGGATTGATAAACACGGTAATGCAAGAGTTAAAAGAAGGGGATGTGGTAATCACATTGGGGGCTGGAGACATATGGAAAACGGGAATCGATCTTCTCTACAAACTAAAACAATAGTGAAAATAGAAGAAAACATCAGCTTATCTTCTTTTACCACAATAAACATTGGTGGCAATGGTAATTTAATATGGTTAGAAACCCTTCAGGATTTTGAAAGATTATACAGTTCAAAACAGAAAATATTCTATATTGGCAATGGTAGTAAGTTGCTTTTCTCAAACAACATTGAAAAATACATCTTTGCGAAATTAGGAAAGAGTTTTTCTTATACCTTTATAGAAGGTGATAAAATTGTGGTCGGAGGAGCAACTACAACCAGGGAACTCTTGAAATGGTGTATAAAAAATGAGGTTCAAGGATTAGAATTTTTGGCAGGCATCCCCGGCACGATGGCTGGTATAACATTCATGAATGGTGGTGCTTTCGGAAGCTGTATTGCCGATTTTTTGCAGGGCGTAAAGATATATGATAGAGATAAAGAGCACTATCTTAACAGAGAAGATTTACATCCCACTTATAGACATATTGATATACATAAAGAAGCAATAATATACGAGATACACCTTAAAAATTTTGCAAAAGGCAAAAGAGAAAAGATTGTAGCGAGAGTAGATTCCCTTTTAAACAGGAGAAAAAATAGCATACCGCAGGAACCTTCAGCAGGCTGTATCTTTAAAAACCCGAAAAATGCACCTGCTGGATTGTTAATTGAAAAAGCAGGATTAAAAGGTTATATGATCGGTGATGCACAGGTGTCTTTGAAACACGCTAACATCTTTATCAATCGCGGCAAAGCAACATTCGAAGATGTTATGAAACTAATAGAACTTGCAAAAAAAGCTGTTTATGAAAAATTTGGTATTTCCCTAAAAAAGGAGATAATCATCGTATGAAAATAGCAGTGGTATGTGGTGGGAAAACAAATGAAAGAGAGGTATCTCTCCGTACAGGGAAAGCTGTTTGCAATGCACTCTCTAAAAAAGGATATGATGTTTGCAAAATTGACTGCGCAGAGAGATGCTTGGAAAAAATTATAGAAAGTAAAGTTGATGCTGTTTTTATTGCCCTTCATGGTGGGGATGGAGAAAATGGAACTCTGCAGGCAGCTTTAGATATGTTTTCTATTCCCTATACAGGATCTGGCAAAAAAGCAAGCATGTTAGCTATGGATAAATTTTTAACAAAGATTCTTCTTTCACATTATAATATACCCATAACAAAATTCGCCCTTATAGAAGAAAAAGGTGATTATTCATGGAATTGTTTTCCTGCGGTCATAAAGCCGCGAGAAGAAGGTTCGAGTGCTGATGTATGTTTTGTATATAATAAAAAAGAGCTACAACAAACCATAAATAAATTATTAAATAGGTACGAAACTTTACTCATTGAGCAGGCTATTTTCGGAAAGGAACTAACTGTAAGCATACTCAATGGTGAAATTTTACCCATTATAGAGATAAAACCACATCACGGCTTTTATAATTATCACAACAAATATACATTAGGCTCTACAGAATACATCATTCCTGCAGCGTTACCAGAAATAATAAAAAAGCTATGTGAAAACATTGCTCTTAAAATCTACAAGATACTGAATTGCAGAGGTATAGCCCGTATAGACATGATGTTGAGTGAAGGGAATATCCCTTATATATTAGAAGTAAATACTATACCAGGTATGACAGAAACCAGCTTGTTTCCCAAAGCAGCCGATGTAAAAGGATACAGCTTTGAAGATATGACTCAAGTTATTCTACAAAGCGTAAATGAAAGACTATAAAGATTTACCGAAAAAAAGAAGACAAAAACCCTTTTTAAAAGTAATAATTTTAATATTGATTTTTATAATCTTAATAGTTACACTAATAGCAGTTGATGTAGCATTGAAGAAACTTCCTGATATTTTAAAAGTTACTCATGTGTATGTAAAAGGAGTTAGGGTTTTGTCCAAAGATGAACTTTTCAATGACTTGAGTATAAACGCCTCATTGCTTAAAGTAAACAAAGACGAAATATACAACAAATTAAGTAGAAAAAAATGGGTAGAGAAGGTAAGGATTACAAAAATTTTTCCCCATACCCTTGTTATCGATATAGAAGAGAAAAAACCATGTATCATATCAGAGATAAAAAACAAACATTATCTCCTGGATAGAAATGGCAATATAATAGATCTTTATCGTTCGTCATTACCTATAGATATATCCAGGTTACTAATTGTTAAACAAATGGTTAATAATATAAACAGTAGAATGTACAAAAGCATATATGAACAATGCAAGTACATAGAAAACAAGTTGGGAAACATAAATTATGTGAAACTCCTTTCTGATCATTACATGGTTGTAAACATGAAATGTGGTATAGATATCGCTTTTGATCCTTCCCATTGCAACAAGAGATATGTTGACAACTTAAACAAAATATGGAGTGATTTAATAACAAAGAAAAACGATATTTATTTAGTGAATGCTTGCTATAAGAAAGTGGTAGTAATAAAGTGGAGAAGACATGGCAAAGAAAACAGATAAATTTGTAGTAGGGCTGGATATTGGCACGACAAAGGCATGCGCTGTTGTAGGAGAACAAACAAAAGAAGGAAGTTTAAAGGTCATTGGCATCGGCAAAAAGGAATCACAAGCTCTAAAAAACGGAGTAGTGGTAAACATGGATCAAATGGTAGCATCCATTAAAGGTGCGGTGCATCAAGCAGAAAGGATGTCCGGCAACAGAATAAACGAGGTCTATGTAGGTATTTCGGGCGATCACATCAAAACGCTAAGTAGCAGCAGTGTGGTAGCGGTTAAAAACAAAGAGATATCCGTATCCGATGTGAAGAGAGTGATGGACGGAGCAAAGACAGTAATTACCTCTCCCGAAAGGTATATTCTTCACATAATACCACAGGAGTTTATTGTAGATGGCCAAGAAGGGATAAAGGATCCTTTGGGTATAATGGGCATGCGATTAGAAGCAAAGGTATATATAATTACAGGACTAACGGTATGTGTCCAAAACATAATAAAAAGCTGCCAAGAAAGCGACTTAAAAGTAAAAGATATTATCTTAGAACCCATTGCATCCAGTAGGGCTGTTCTTTATCCAGAAGAAATAGAATTAGGGGTTGCCTTAATGGATATAGGTGGTAAAACAACAAATATTGCAATATTTAATAACGGTAGTATAAGATATGCTTCTTCATTAAATATAGGCGGTGCATATATAACAAATGATATAGCTTTGGGATTAAGAACTTCACTGAAAAACGCCGAACACATCAAACTTAGGCATGGATGTGCTTATCCATCACTTATAGAAGAAGAAAAAGAAATAGAAATACAGAATATAGGGAAAGACAGTTCGCACTCTGTTTCTCAGCATCTATTAACGGAAATTGTGGAAGCGCGGGTGGAAGAAATATGCTTGATGATTAAAGAAGAGTTAAAGAAGACAGAAAGGCACACTTTGGGGGCAGGGTTGGTAATTACAGGAGGATCTTCTCAACTTATAGGTCTTTCTGAAATAGCTGAAGAGATATTTGCTATGCCGGTGAGAATCGGCAATCCTTACAATATTAGTGGTCTTAAAGAAGCGATAGACAATCCCTCTTATTCTACTGCTGCAGGACTAGCAATGAATGGACTGGAAAAAGAAAATGGTTCTACTTATTATAAAGAGGAAGGCTATGATAGTGGAAGGATAAAAAATTGGGTCAGCAGAATGTTTAACCAGGCGAAAAATTGGCTAAAGGAGTCATTCTAATGAATGATGAAGAAACAAAGAAAGGTGCTGTAATAAAAGGCATAGGCGTAGGCGGGGGAGGCAGTAATGCTATTAACAATATGATACAAGCAGATTTAAAAGATATAGAATTCATCGCCGTAAATACAGATGTACAGGTTCTTTCTGTATCTACTGCCCCTACAAAGGTGCAAATAGGAAAAAATCTTACTCGCGGGTTGGGCGCAGGGTCTAATCCAGAAATGGGAAGAAATGCAGCTTTAGAAGACATAGAAAGCTTAAAGGAAAATATCGAAGGCGCAGACATGCTGTTTATAACAGCCGGTATGGGTGGAGGCACGGGCACAGGTGCATCCCCTGTAATCGCCAAATTAGCCAAAGACAATGGAATACTAACTGTAGGGGTAATAACAAGACCATTCGAATTTGAAGGAAGGCAAAGAGCAAAAGTAGCTGAACGGGGGATTGAAGAAATAACAGAAATTGTAGACAGCACTATTATTATTCCAAATCAGAAATTATTCGAAATTGCTGGTAAAGAAACCTCATTATTAGAAGCATTTAAAATGGTGGACGATGTTTTGAGGCAAGCAGTGCAAGGCGTTACTGATTTAGTAAATATGCCCGGATTGGTAAATCCAGATTTCGCCGATGTGAGAACAGTTATGTCTGAAAAGGGTAGAGCACTGATGGGTGTAGGAGAGGCGTCGGGTGAAAATAGGGCAAGGATTGCCGCAGAAGCGGCTATTTCCAACCCTCTATTGGATGATGTAAATATTGGAGAAGCTAAGGGCATTTTGATGAACATTACTGCCAGTGAAACATTTGGATTGCATGAACTAAGGGAAATAACTAATATTATAGAAGATGTGATCAGTGAAAGTGTAAATTTCAAATTTGGCGTAATTATAAACAACGCAATGAATGATAAGATAAGAGTAACCATTCTTGCCACAGGATTTGAAGGAAAGAAAACACCTGTCTACAGGTTAAGACCAAAAAATATTGAAAACATAGAAAAAAAGGTGCCTATAAAAACATTTGAAGATAAATTGGATATACCAACATTCATAAGAAAAGGTATATACAAAAGGGAAAGAAAGTGAATTTTCTGCTTGTCTTTTTATACTCTTATATTATTGGAAGTATACCTTTTGGTTTTATTGCCGCTAAGAAAAAAGGAATAGATATTAGAAAATCTGGCAGTGGGAATATTGGTGCTACCAATATTTTCCGCTCAGTAGGAAAAAAAGAAGGGTTGATTGTGCTTATATTGGATATGCTTAAAGGTGTATGTGCTGCTTTTCTTACCTTTACTTGTATGCCTCAAGCATTGTTTGTCAGTCTCATTTCGGTTGTCTTGGGACATGATTTTTCCGTTTTTCTAAGATTCAAAGGGGGGAAGGGGGTAGCTACAACCTATGGTGTTTCACTTGTTGCAGTGCCTATTGCCGCTTGCATAGGTTTGTTTTTGTGGATAATTATTTTTCTCCTGTTTCGTTTCTCTTCTCTTAGTGCATTGATCTCCTATGCTGCAACTTCTGCTTTAGTGTGGGTTCTCTATCCTTCAGCAGTTATGATAAATTGTGCTATATCTTTTTTGTGTGTGCTTATGATAATAAAGCATCTTCCGAACATAAAAAGATTGATATCAAAAAAAGAAGGGAGACTGCAATCATGACACTGAAAACGAGAGAAATAGATTTTATAGCAGATAAAATAGTAAACAAATTGATAAAAGAAGGGTTTATTCATTTAAAGAAAGAAAGATCTGCAATAAAAGGACTTGTCGCACAGGTGTTGAAGGAAAATGCAGACAAGGAGAGGGAAATAGAACAGGAAACCAGAGAATTGTTGAAACAATTTAAAGACCAGATCGAAGGGGAACAGATTAATCAATCGAGATTGTTTACTATGGCTAAGAGAAAAATAGCAAAGAAAGAGAACTTTATATTGTGAGAAGATATAGTAAGGACAGAACAAGAAAACTGTCCAGAATGATTGTAGAAAAACTTAAAAAAGAAAATGCATGTTCATATTTGGTAGATGAAAGTATAATAAGAGAAAATACAGAACAGATTATAGAAAGTTATTTTTCTTTAGAGGATGAAGTACATGAAACGGTTATGAAAAAGATTGAACAGATGAAAAAACTCATACCTGGCAGTGCAGAGTGGGAAGTAACATACGGTAGGCTATTAGAAGTGGAAATAAACAAGAAAATGTTATAAAATGAAAGCGGTGCTTGTTTTGGAAAATAGAAAAGTATGGGAAGGAAAACTTCTCGGTAAAAAAGGAACAACGGTGGGTGAAGTTATATTTAATACCAGTATGACAGGATATCAGGAAATACTTACCGATCCATCATATAAAGGGCAAATTATCACTATGACCTATCCGGAAATTGGGAATTATGGCATAAACGAAGAAGATGTTGAATCGTCAGAGATATGGGCGCAAGGATTTATAATTAAGGAAAATTGGCAAGTTCCTTCCAATTTCCGAGCAAAGAACACACTTGATGATTTTCTTAAATCTCATAATGTCGTGGGAATTAGCAATATAGATACAAGAAAACTCACCAAAGTCATAAGAAATTATGGTTCCTTAAAAGGTATAATATCCAGTGAAACAGACGATATAAGACAGCTTACTAAAACATTAAAGGCATACCCAGATATTGTAGGAAGAGATCTGGTGCAATATGTAACCTGCAAGGAACCCTATAGATGGAAAGAGGGATTATGGACAGCATATAGAGGATTTAAAAATACATCAAACATTAAAGAAAGAAAAAAGATAGCTGTATACGATTTTGGAATAAAGAAAAACATATTAAGGCACCTGTGGAATGTAGGGTTTGATGTGTATGTATTTCCTGCATACACAAAATGGGAAGAGGTAAAAAAACAAAAGGTAGATGCGATACTTCTCTCTAATGGTCCTGGAGACCCCAATAGCATTGGTCAAAAATATATTGAAAACTTAAAACAACTGGCATTACATTTTCCCACAATGGGCATATGTTTTGGACATCAAATTATTGCCCGTGTTTTCAATATAAAAATACTCAAAATGAAATTCGGTCATCATGGAGGAAATCAACCTGTAAAGGATATAAAAACAGGCAAAATAGATATAACAGCTCAGAATCACAACTATGCAATAGATGAAAAAGATGCTATGAAAAAAGGGTTTGAGACTACACATATAAATTTAAACGATGGGACGGTAGAAGGAATGAAACATAAAAACCTGCCTATATTTTCCGTTCAATATCACCCGGAAAACTCTCCTGGTCCGCATGACACACAAACATTGTTTAACAAGTTTTACGCGATGGTCGAGGAAAGGAGTAACAAATGAGAAAACAACAAACCATAAAACATGAGACAAAAATTACGGGCATTGGTCTTCACTCTGGCAAGAAGGTTACTATAAAGCTAAAACCCGCTGTAGAAAATAGTGGCGTACAATTTGTAAGGGTCGATCTTCCTCACATCCCAACAATAAGATTCAAACCTAACAGTGTGGTTAGTACTAAATTGTCAACTACAATAGGAGAAAACGGCGTAGTTGTGAGAACAGTGGAACATTTAGTTGCCGCATTGTGGGCGCTAAAGATAGATAATGTGTTGGTAGAGATCAACAACGAAGAAATCCCCATTATGGATGGCAGTGCTTCTCCTTTTGTCTATATCATAAAAAATGCGGGTATTAGAAAACAAGATAAACCAAAACCTATGCTTATCCTCAAGAAAGCGGTATATATAAGAGAAAATGGAAAATTCGTAGCTATGGTTCCAGACAGAGGTTTTAAGGTTAGTTATGCGATAAACTTTAATCACTCTATAATTAGTAGACAAAAGATGAACATTAACATCAATGAAAAAACATTTATAAACGAGATCAGTAGTGCAAGAACATTTGGTTTTTTGGAAGATGTTGAATACCTTCAATCACATAGTTTAGCTTTGGGCGGGTCATTGGATAATGCTGTAGTTGTAGATAAATATAAAATACTCAATGAGGATGGCTTGCGATACGAAGACGAATTCGTAAGGCATAAAATTTTAGATGCAATAGGTGACATATCTCAATTATGGTATGATATAAGAGGCAGATTTATTGCTTACAAATCTGGACATACATTAAATAATAAAATTGCAAAAAAACTAATTGAATATCCGGATGCCTGGTGCTTAGTTAATCAAACAGCGAAAGAAGATTTTGTCTTGCAGGGTGTAAATTTGCAGAAAGAATTTAACTTCTGATAATTTACATTATGTAAACTTTCTATGCAGCAGGGAAAATACAGGTTTTCTGAAGAACCCTTTTTATTAAAAGATTTTATAAAAAATAAAGATTATAAAACAATAGTGGATTTGGGTGCAGGTTGTGGTATTATTTCTATTCTTCTATCCGCCAGTTTTCCAAAGTCCAAGATCTTTGCTATAGAATGTGAAAAAGAAAGCTTTCAAAAATTAGAGACAAATATACAGGAAAAAGAAATAAACAATATATCTGCCATTCAATGTTGGATAGAGGATGCTCATAAGTTTATTGCACCAAATACAATAGACCTTGTTGTATGTAATCCCCCCTATTTTGATGAAAAGAAAAGCCGCATTTCCCCTTATATACAGAGACAACTTGCTCGCTCTTGTAAAATTGAACAGTTGGAAGGCATTATCAAGGAAACATGTATTCTCCTTAAGGAAAAGGCTCTCTTTTATATATGTATTTCTCCTCAAAGATTAGTGGATGTCTTCATTTTATTGAGAAAATATCATTTTGGAATAAAGAGATTAAAGCCTATATATGGCAGTCCTCAGAAGAATGCTTTTACTGTTCTTATAGAATCTACATACAATACTCAGGATAACACAACTATGGAAATTCCACTCTATACCAGTTGATCAATGTGTTGTATATGTTTTCTTCGGTTATACCGCATTTTCTTTCCAGCTCTTCTGTCTTTCCATGTTTTATAAATCTATCCGGTACCGCAATATGATTGATTACTTTGTTATGTATATTATTATGATACATAAGCTCTAAAATGGCATCCCCCAGTCCGCCTATGCATGCATTTTCCTCAACTATCATTACGAATTTCGCCTTATCAATTGCATCTAAGATAATTTCGTTGTCTAAGGGCTTGATGAAACGAATATTGATCAATGTGGGGTTGATGTTCTTTTTCTTTAAAGAGGATATGGCATTCATCGCTTTTTCTACTGTATTGCCAGCTGCTAAAATTACCGCATCCCTTCCTTTATTCATTATTTGTGCATTACCGATAGAAAATTGCTCATCCCATCTTTCTCCTAAATCTACTGCTTCGCCGCGTGGATATCTAAAGGCAAAAGGACCATCATATACCAGTCCCAAATGTAACATTTTCTTTAATTCTCTCACATCCTTAGGTACAGCTAAAACAAAATTGGGAATAACCCTAAGATAACTTAAATCAAAAACACCCTGATGTGTTTCCCCGTCTTCACCTACCAGCCCTGCCCTATCTATAGCGAATGTTACATTAAGGTTTTGTAAGGCGACATCATGTATTATCTGATCATAAGCCCTTTGCAAAAATGTAGAATATATAACGACCACAGGTTTTATCCCTCTGGAAGCTAACCCCGCAGAAAATGTAACTGCATGCTGTTCTGCTATGCCCACATCAAATACCCTATCGGGATAGATCTTTTTTATTTTATCTAAACCGGTGCCCGCAAGCATAGCTGCAGTTATAGCTATAACCGTCTTGTCTCTATCAAATTCATCCATTAAAGCTTCAGCAAAAGAAGAAGAATAGGAAGTTGAATTGCTTTTGAATATCTCGCCTGTTTCTACATTGAATTTTCCCACACCATGAAAAGCAGATGGATTTTTTTCAGCCGGATCATATCCTTTTCCTTTCTTGGTTATTACATGCACTAAAATAGGACCTCTTAGTTTTTTCACATTCTTAAAAATATTCACAAGTTCGGTTATATTGTGTCCCTTTATTGGTCCAAAATACTTAAAACCAAATTCTTCAAACCAGATGCCAGGAGAGAAAAACTTTAAAGATTCTTCTAATTTCTTTGCAAATTTCAAGAATGGTTCATTAAAAAGTGGCATTGCTTTTAGCATTTTTTCCACTTCTTTCCTAAAGGCATTATAAAAAGGACCAGACATTTTTTTTGATAAAAGATAAGCTATGGCACCTACAGTAGGAGAAATAGACATTTCATTATCATTTAAAACAACGATCAGATTTGTATCTATTGTTCCCGCATTGCTCAAAGCCTCATAGGCAAGTCCTGCATTTAACGCACCATCCCCTATAACAGCTATACTCTTTTCGTCAGTTCCTCTAAGGTCTCTAGCCACTGCCATTCCCAACGCCGCAGAGATAGAGGTGCTGGAATGACCGGTATTAAAACAATCATATATACTTTCTTCCGTTTTTGGAAAACCGCTTATTCCGCCATATTGTCTCAGGGTATGAAATTTGTCTTTTCTTCCAGTGATAATTTTATGCGCATATGTCTGATGCCCTACATCCCATATCAATTTATCTCGAGGGGTATCAAAAACATAATGTAAGGCAATTGTTAACTCAACGGCACCAAGCGATGAAGCCAGATGTCCACCATTTCTGGAAACCACATCTATAATAAATTCTCTTATTTCCTGAGCTAATATATCTAAATCATTTATGGAAAAATTACGCAGGTCACGAGGGTCGTTTACTTGATCAAGAATCATTTTTTCTCTAAAATCTTTCGTGCTTCCCTTGCTTGAGCTGAATTAGGATAAAGCTTTATAACTTTCTCCAGGAAAAACCTCCCATCAATATCATCTCCTAATTTTATAAATGACAACCCTTCCTTATAATAAGCATCCGGCATCTTTGGGCTATTTGGATAGTTATTTATTACCTCATCATACGCCAATATCGCCTTATCATATTCACCCAACTTATAATAACATTCAGCAATCCAAAACTTAGTATTAGAAAGATAATGTGAATCAGGAAAACTCTTACTAAACTCTCTAAATGCAGTCATTGCTTTCACATACTTTTTCGCATCAAATATTGATTTTGCTTTATCGTAAGCTTTTTTGGCATCAAGTTTATAGGCAGCCTTTTTCTCATCGCTTGTTGTAATAGGTATTTTGGAAGGAGCAGTCGTTACAACAGGTATTTTGGGAGGAGTAGCAACTGTTGTTGTAACATGCGCCCTTCCCTTTAAGACACTTATCTCATTTTCAAGCTTACCTATTTTAACATTCATCTTATCTGTCTTATTCTGCAACAACTCATTACTGTGTCTCAATTCCTCTATTTTGCCTGTTAATTCTCCTATTTTGGTTAACATGTTTTCATACTTTAGCATGAGATTTGCTTGACTTTGCCCCACATCCCTTGTTTGCTGTTCAGTTGTGTAAGTTTTTATGCCGCCTTGTGCATAAGGATTCTGTTGAGCATAGGACAAAATAGGCAACCCCAATATAAATATTACAAAAACAGCCAGATGTCTTGTCACTTG